>SXTL01000051.1 GCA_005790965.1 Burkholderiales bacterium
ACCCACCACCACCAGAACTGATCCATGGAGATGTTCGGGGTATAAGCCATACCGGCCAAGTACAGACCCGCCAGAGCCATCAGGTCCATGACCAAGACACCCGCGATACCGGTGTAACGACCCTTGGCAAAGGTGGCCACGACATTGTAGAAAAAGACCAGCACGGAGACCACGATACCGATGTCTGCCCAACGCGGAGCCTCAATATACTCGCGGCCCTCGTTGATCAGCCAGATCGTGCTCATTTCCGCCGGACCGACCTGCACCAGCAGATAGACCAGCACGACCACGACGACCGCCGCCGTCAGCACCCAAAAAATCAGGTTACCGAGTCCCAAGCCAACAACAGGGTGTTTAGCCTCATCTTCGAGCATGAAATACACGCCACCGATAAAGCCGTAGAGCAGCCACACCACCAAGGCGTTGACATGCAAGGTACGGTTGACAGAGAAATCCACAATACCAAACAAGAAGTCAGGCACGAGGAACTGCAAGCCGGCCAACAGACCGAACAAGATTTGCGCACCGAACAGGGCCAGCGAAACGGTGAGATATTTCATCCCCAGTTTCTGGCCGCCATTCAGGTTTGCCGTATTAAAAACGCCCAAGGCACTCATGTTCTTGCCTCCTTATTTAGCCGGAGCCGCAGCCGCCGGAGCAGTCGCAGCAGGAGCAGCCGCCGGTGCATCCGACTGATCCAGGGTCTTGAAATTATGGGGGAAGCCCATCGTATTGATCGCGCTCATCCACTTCAGGAAGGCCACGGTCGCCCTAGCCTCTTCCTCGGTGATCCCCAGATTGGGCATCCTGCGGCCGATGCTGTTGTGCAGCTTGTCGGTCGGATCCATCAGGAAGGCCACCATATCAGCCTCACGCGCTTCCTTGGAGCCCCAAGCCGGGTCCAACCAAGCCTTAGTCAGATCCGGAGCGTAATAGGCACCGTTGCCCAGCAAAGTATGGCATTCCATGCAGTTTTTGGCCTGCGTGGTCAACTTGCCTTTGGATACGAGGGCCTCGGCTTCCTCTTCGGTCAACATCTTGCCGAACAACGGCTCATCCTGGCCGATAACCGGCAGGTAACGATGCTTGGCTTCGTCGTACTGATAGTCAACGCGCTTGTTGATCACCGAAAAGCCGGGCACATTGGTACCGCCCGCCTTGATATACGGTAGCGTATCGAAGGTAAGGTAAATCAAGAAGATGAATGAGACGCCTGTCACCCAGATGGCCGATTTACGCCATAGAGATTCAGATGCCCACCATGCAGTTTGGCTCATAGCGAAGCCTCCTATTTAAGGTTGTTACAGTGGGTTAGGAACGAACAAACGAGGAAGTACCTTCATCGTGCGGCTTATGCCCATCGACCGCTTCCTGGTCATGGGTCGCCACGCATAGATGCCAGACCCCATGCGGGGCCACGAAATAACCGAGGAGCATGAGCCCCACGATGAAGGTCCAGAAGGTGTCGTTGAACAGATTCGCGGCTTGAGCCAGCGAGTACACAGACACCGATAATCCAAGATAGGCCACATAGGCCAGCGGCATCAAGCGCGGGCGCTGACGCAGACGCGAATAGGCAAACACCAGGGCATAAGTAGCGCCCGTTAAAATAACCATGGCCGCCGAGAAAAAGACGGTGAAAAAGTTGGCTAGCGCGACAGGTTCGACAATCATGAAGCTCTCCTTGGTTGGTTTGCGGGGCGCATAGTGCACGCTGGCGAGTCTATCCCCATTGATTTAGGTCAATCCAGCTATAAATATCTTGATATTGATCTATATCAAGGACTAGGCAAAAACACGGGTTCATATTTCTCCGCACTCGCCATATGGTCATTCTCGACGAGTTTGATATCCTCTTGACTACTGAAGGAGTCGTACTAATGAAATCCAAATCCGTGTTAACTGGCCTGTTCATGCTGGCCACTCTCCCCCTGGCGATCTCGACCGCCATGGCTGCAGCTCCTAGCCACAAGAACGCCCCGGGCGATCAATACATGGCGGGGGCCGGCGCTGGCGCCGGCAAGCTGGATATGTATCAGTCCACCGATCCCAACGCCCCGGGCATGACCAAGGCTGAATTTGACTCAGGCCGCCAGATTTATTTCGACCGCTGTGCGGGTTGCCACGGTGTGCTGCGCAAGGGCGCCACCGGTAAAGCCCTGTTGCCTGGCCCCATGCAAAAACTGGGTACAGATTCTTTGAAAGTCCTCATCGGCTACGGTACCGCCGGCGGCATGCCGGGTTTTGAGACCTCCAAGGAAATGAGCGCGGCCGAAGTGGATCTGATGGCCCGCTACATCCAGCATCCGGCGCCTACCCCGCCGGAATGGGGCCTCAAGGAAATGAAGGCTTCCTGGAAGCTGCTGGTCCCGGTCGAGAAGCGGCCCACCAAGAAGATGAACAACCTCAATCTGGACAACATCTTCTCTGTCACCCTGCGTGACTCGGGCGAGCTGGCTATCATTGATGGCGACAGCAAGAAGATCGTTACCATTTTGAAGACCGGTTTTGCCGTCCACATTACCCGCTTCTCCAAATCGGGGCGCTACCTCTACACCACCGGCCGTGACGGCCTGATCAACCTGATTGACCTGTGGATGGAAACGCCGCAAACCGTCGCCACCATTCGCACCGGTTCAGATGCCCGTTCGATCGATACCTCCAAATACAAGGGCTTCGAAGACAAGATCGCTATTGCCGGTTCGTACTGGCCGCCGGCTTATGTCTTTATGGACGGCTTCACTCTGGAACCCAAGAAGGTGGTCTCGACCCGCGGCTACACCTACGACGAGCAGGAATACCATCCGGAGCCGCGCGTGGCTTCCATCGTGTCCTCGCACATCAAGCCGGAGTTTGTGGTTAATGTGAAGGAAACCGGCAAGATCCTGTTGGTTGACTACTCCGACCTGAAAAACCTGAAGACCACCGAGATCGAGGCCGAGCGTTTCCTGCATGATGGCGGCTGGGACTCCTCCAAGCGCTACTTCATGGTGGCTGCCAATATGCGCAACACCGTCTCGGTTGTTGACACCAAGGCAGGCAAGCTGGCCGCCAATGTCAAGGTCGGCATCAAACCCCACCCGGGCCGCGGTGCCAACTGGAATGATGTCAAGTACGGTCCGGTCTGGGCCACCGGCCACCTGGGCGACGAGACCATCGCGGTCATCGGCACCGATCCGGCCAAGCACAAGCAGAACGCCTGGAAGGTGGTGCGCAGCCTGAAGAACCACGGCAACGGCTCGCTGTTCATCAAGACCCATCCGAAGTCGCAAAACCTGTGGGTCGATGCCGCGCTTTCCCCGGATGCCGAACTGCGCCAATCCGTATCGGTGTATGACCTGAAGAACCTCGACAAGCCCTCACAGGTCATCAATCTAGCCAAGCTAGCTGGCATCACTGAAGGTCGCGTCACGCATCCGGAGTACAACAAGGCCGGTGATGAGGTCTGGTTCTCTGTGTGGGGTCCGAAGACGGGTGAATCGGCTATCGTGGTCATGGACGACAAGACTCGCCAGCTCAAGAGTGTCATCAAAGACAAGCGTCTGGTGACTCCGACCGGTAAGTTCAACTTGTACAACACCGTGCAAGACGTGTATTGATCTTCCTCTCTTCCCGCTCTCAGGTTTCAGAGAGCGGGTTTTTTACAGCGCAGCGTGCTGTGCTGTAAAAAATGCCAAAGATTCCAAAGATAATAACCTTCTCCGCCCTGCTTCTAATGGGGACTCCTGCACTCGCTGCCGCTCCCGGCCCGGACCGAGTCAAGGAACTCACCCATTTCGTGCGTCAGGAATGCGGCTTTTGTCACGGCCTGCAACTTACCGGTGGACTGGGCTCATCGCTCACCTCCGCTGCCCTGCGCGATAAGCCCAGCGAAGCCCTGATCGCCGCTACCTTGTATGGCCTTCCCGGCACCGCCATGCCGGGTTGGGCGCCGTTTCTCTCCGTCGACGATGCAACCTGGATCGTGAACACCTTGAAAAAAGGATTCCCCCAATGAGTACATCGGCCAAAGGGTTGGCCGCCTACCACGGCCCCACACCCCCCTGTAAGCGCCCAGCCCTCGGCGCGAGCTTCTTAGATAAAACAGCCAAAGGTCTGGCCACCGGCACCCTGACCGCCATAAAACACGGGGTGGCTATGCTCTGCCTGTGCGCTGTTCCCGCCCTGGCCGCTGCATCGAGCGTCCCGGCCATCATGCCGACCGGCGACCTCGGCCTAGTCGTCGAGCGCGCCAGCGGTTCGCTGCTCCAGGTGAACACCAGCCGCCACGCCATCCTGCGCCGCATCGAAGGCTTGGGCGATCTGTCACACGCCTCGCTGGTATTTTCCCGTGACGAACGCTATGCCTTTGTGTTTGGCCGTGACGGCGGGCTGACCAAGATCGACATGCTCAGTGGCGCCATCGTCAAGCGCGTCATCCAGTCGGGTAACTCCATCGGTGGGGCCATCTCGCAGGATGGCCGCATCGTCGCCGCTGCCAACTACACCCCGGGCGGGGTTAAGTTTTTCGATGCCGACAGCCTAGAACTCCTGGCCGAAGTGCCCACCGATTCCAAGGTTGTGGGGCTGGAAGACAGCACCGATAACCGTTTTGCCTTCAGCCTCTGGGAAAACGCCCGTGGTGAGGGTGAGATCTGGGTGGCTGATCTGTCCGAAAATCCGCGTGCGCCCCGTATTAGCAAGTTCCCCAACATCGGTAAACAACCCTACGACGCCCTTATTTCCCCGGATGGGCGCTGGTATGTGGCTGGGCTATTTGGCGAAAAGGGGGTGGCCGTACTGGATATGTGGCACCTGGAACGCGGCGTAAAGCGTGCCCTGCCCGATTACGGCAAGACCGACCCCAAGCTGCCGGTGTACAAGATGCCGCACTTGGAAACCTGGGCCATGGTTGGCAATCTAGCCTTTATTCCTGGCGTGGGGCGGCATGAGGTGGTCATCGTTGATGTCTCGACCTGGCAGCAGGTCGGCGCCATTCCTGTTGCGGGCCAACCCGTCTTTGTCATCGCCCGTCCGGATGGCCGCCACTTGTGGGTCAACTTTGCCTTCCCCCACTACGACACTGTGCAGGTTATTGATGTCGAGGCCCGCCAGATCGTAAAGACCCTGCAACCTGGCAAGGCGGTATTGCACATGGAGTTCACCCCGCGCGGCGAGGCCGTGTGGTTGTCGGTGCGTGACGCGAACCGTGTCGAGATCTACGACACCCGCACCCAGTCAAAACGCACCGAGTTACCGGCCCAAGCTCCTAGCGGCATCTTCTTTACCCCGCGTGCGCATCGCTTTGGCCTATGAGACCGGCCATGACCCCAACGCCACTCAACGACCTTGAATTCGCCCTGCTTAACAACTGGCAGCGTGACTTTCCGCTGACCGCTCGGCCTTATCAAGCCATTGCTGACCGCCTGGGCAGTACGGAAACGGAGGTCATGATGGCCTACCAACGCCTGCTCGGTAGCGGCCATATTTCCCGCATTGGTGCCGTATTCAGGCCACACACCTTGGGCTGGAGTACTTTGGCCGCAGTGAGCGTTGCGGAGGACCGCGTCGAATGGGCAGCTACCCGCATCAACGCCCACCCCGAGGTCAACCACAATTACGAACGCGAGCATCGCTGGAACTTGTGGTTTGTCGTGGCCGCCGCCAACCAAGCCGAAGTCGCGCGGGTTCTTGCCGAGATTGGCCGCACGGTCGGCAGCAGCGTCCTCGACCTGCCCATGGTCGAGGACTATCACATTGACCTTGGCTTCGACCTCAACGGTTGTCGTAACCCCCATCGCGTCAACCACAGCCCAATCACCCAGCCTGTTGAGCTGGACGCCTGCGACCGCTCGATCTGCACCGCGCTCGAGCCGGGTTTATCTGTGACATCGCACCCTTACGCAGCCATGGCAGCCTTGTGCCAGGAGGCCGAAGCCGACATCCTCGAACGCATCGCCCATTTGCAGGACAGCGGGGTGATCCGCCGTTTTGGTGTCATCGTTCGCCATCGCGAACTGGGCTACACCGCCAACGCCATGGTGGTGTGGAACATCCCCGATGCCCATGTCACTGCGGCCGGTCATACGCTTGGTGCAGATGCTGCCGTAACCCTTTGTTACCAACGCCCGCGCCGCCTACCGGATTGGCCGTACAACCTGTTCTCCATGGTGCACGGCCGCGATCGCACGGCGGTCCTGGCTGAAATTACCCGTTTGCGCACGCTGTTGGGCCTAGGTGAAATCGACTGCGTACCGTTGTTCTCACAACGCCGCTTCAAGCAGTGCGGAGCCCGTTATGGGGCACGCCATTGCGCTGGCACGATACAAAAGGCCGCCTAAAACAACATGCTTCAGGATATTGACCGTCGCATTATCAATCAATTACAGAACGGCTTCCCTCTCTGTGCGCGGCCATTTGAAGCCGCTGCCAAAGCCCTTGATCTCAACGAATCGGATCTAATTGATCGGCTTGGCATGCTCCTTAAAAACGGTACCCTCACCCGCTTTGGCCCACTCTACAACGCCGATCGTATGGGCGGGGCCAATGTGCTGGCCGCCATGAGCGTGCCCTTGGAGCGCTTTGACGCGGTCGCTGACCAGGTCAACGCCCACCCTGAGATCGCCCATAACTATGCCCGCGACCACGCGCTCAATATGTGGTTTGTGGCGGCAGCGCCCACGCTTGAAGCCGTCGAACAGGTCTTTTGTGCCATTGCGGCCGAGACCGGGCTGACCGTGAATCGCTTTCCCAAGGAGCGCGAATTCTTTGTCGAGTTAATGCTCACAGCCTGACGCCATGGACGCTCTCGATCAAGCTCTCATCAAGGCCACGCAGGCCGGGCTGCCGCTAACCGCAAAGCCGTACGCGACCCTCGCCGAGCAGATTGGCGGCACCGAGGCTGAGATCATGGCCCGTCTGAAGACGATGCTGGACGCGGGCGTCATCCGGCGCATCGGTGTGGTGCCCAACCACTATCGTCTGGGCTACACCGCCAACGGCATGACGGTCTGGGATGTCACAGACCCTGAAGTGGATCGTCTGGGCGAGGCCATCGGCAAACTGCCCTTCGTCTCGCACTGCTACCGTCGCCCGCGCGCCCTGCCCGACTGGCCCTACAACCTATTCGCCATGGTGCATGGCCACTCGCGCGCAGAAACCACTGAACAAGCCGCGCAAATCGCCGCCCTGCTGGGCAACGCCTGCCGCGCTCACGACATCCTCTACAGCACTCGCATTCTCAAAAAAACCGGGCTGCGGCTGGTAGAGTAGCGCCCCCGACGACTAACACCCGCTCTATGTTCCGCCTTACCCAAATTCTGCAAGAACTCATCACGCCAACCGAGGTCAAACCGCATCGCGACCTGCCCGGGCCAGTCGTAATCTGGAACCTGATCCGGCGCTGCAACCTGACTTGCAAGCACTGTTATTCGATTTCAGCCGACAAAGATTTCTCAGGGGAACTCTCTACCGCCGAGGCCTGTGCGGTCATGGACGACCTCAAGCAATTCCGCGTCCCGGTGCTAATTCTCTCCGGCGGCGAACCATTGCTGCGCCCGGACATCTTCGAACTCTCCGCCCGCGCCAAGGCGATGGGCTTTTATGTCGGCCTGTCCACCAACGGCACCCTGATCGACGCCGCGCTGGCCGACCAGATCGCCACCATCGGCTATGACTATGTCGGCATCAGCCTCGACGGCCTGCACCAAACGCACGACCGCTTCCGCCGCAAGGAAGGCGCATTCGACCTCAGCTTGGCCGCCCTGCGCCTGTGCCGCGCCCGCGGCATGAAGGTAGGCATGCGCTTCACCCTCACGCAGGAAAATGCCCACGACCTGCCGGGCCTACTCGATCTGATGACGGCTGAGCGCATTGACAAGTTTTATCTCTCACACCTCAACTACGCCGGGCGCGGTAACAAGAATCGTAAAACGGATGCCCACTTCCAGACTACGCGGCAGGCGATGGATTTGTTGATCGACCGTTGCTGGGCCGCTATTCAAGCTGGCACGCCAGCCGAATTTGTCACCGGCAACAACGATGCCGATGGCGTCTACCTGCTACGCTGGGTCGAAAAACACTTCCCCGATAAGGCTAACCACATTCGTCAAAAGCTCATCCAGTGGGGCGGCAATGCCTCGGGCGTGAATATCGCCAACATTGATAACCTGGGCGTTGTGCATCCGGACACGATGTGGTGGAACTATCCGCTAGGCCATGTCCGCGAGCGGCCCTTTTCGCAAATCTGGCAAGACACCCGCGACCCTGTTATGGCCGGCCTCAAGCAACGCCCACGCCAAGTCGAAGGTCGTTGCGCCACCTGCGCCCATTTTGCGATATGCGGCGGCAACACCCGGGTACGCGCCTGGCAAACCAGCGGCAACCTGTGGGCCGAAGACCCCGGCTGTTATCTCGACGATCCTGAAATCGGACTCCCCTCATGAAACACACCCTACTCCTTCTTGCCCTCCTTTCCACACCGGTCCTCGCCGCTCCCCCTGACGGCGCTGACCTCTACAACAAATACTGCCAGTCCTGTCACGGCGCCGATCGCCTGGGCGGCATGGGCCCGGCGCTCTTGCCGGAATCGCTGGTTCGCCTGAAAAAACGGGCAGCTATCAAGGCCATTGGCGACGGTCTGCCAGCCACGCAAATGCCCGGTTTTGCCGAGGTAATGAATAAAGACGAGATCACCGCCTTGGCAGAATGGATCTACACCCCCCCCACCACGCCGCCGAAGTGGGACATTGCCGACATGAAGGCCTCGCAAATCGTCAACAAAGACGCGCCAAACCTGCCCGCCAAACCGGTGTTCAAAGCTGATCCGACCAATGTCACCTTGGTGGTGGAACACGGCGACCACGCCATCACCGTTCTTGATGGCGATGTCATGGAACCCATTCACCGTTTCCAGACCCGCTACGCCCTGCACGGCGGGCCCAAGTTCACTCAGGACGGGCGTTTCGTGTTCTGGGCCACGCGCGATGGCTGGATCACCAAGTACGACCTGTGGAACCTGAAAATCGTCGCCGAGATTCGCGCCGGCCTTAACACCCGCAACCTTGCCGTGTCTTCCGATGGCAAACAGGTATTGGTGGCCAATTACCTGCCGCACAATCTGGTGCGCCTGAACAGCGATGACTTGTCACCGCAACAAATCATTCCGGTCTTGGGACACAACGGCAAAACCTCGCGCGTTTCCTCCGTGTATGACGCCCGCCCGCGCCAGAGCTTTGTCGCCGCCCTGAAAGACATCCCCGAGGTGTGGGAAATTCCCTACGCCGGCCCGAACGCCTTCCAGCCCCGCAAGGTCGTGCTCAAGGATTACCTCGACGACTTCTATTTCGATCAAACCTATCGCTATTTGCTCGGCGCCTCGCGCAGCAGTCCAAAAGGCCAGGTGGTCGATCTCGACACCGGTGCCAAGACTGCCGAACTGGACCTGCCCGGCATGCCCCATGTTGGCTCCGGCATTACCTTCGACTATCAAGGTCGCCGGGTGATGGCCTCGCCCAACTTGAAGGACGGTATCGTCACTGTCATCGGCCTTAATGACTTCAAGACCATCAAGCACATCCCGACCCTAGGTCCTGGGTTCTTCCTGCGTAGCCACGAAAACTCGCCCTATGCTTGGGCCGATGTCTTCTCCGGCCCGGAAAAGGACGCTATGCATGTGATCGACAAACGCAGCCTGGAAATCGTCGCCACCCTGCGTCCGGCACCCGGCAAGACCTCGACCCATGTCGAGTTCGATCGCTATGGCAAGTTCGCCCTAGTGTCGATCTGGGAACATGACGGCGCGTTGATCGTCTATGACGCCCAATCGTTGCAGGAGATCAAGCGCCTGCCCATGAAACGCCCGGTCGGTAAATACAATGTGTGGAACAAGACCCGGCTCTCGGAAGGCACCAGCCACTAAGCCACTAAGCCACTGGAGATCCTTCCGGGCGTCACCCCGGCTTGCCATCCACCCGGGGCCGCCAAGTCATAGGGGCGTATTTGGCGGCCCACATGGCGAAGGTAACGAGCCACAAGCCGCCAGAGATTGGCACGAGTTCCTGCGGGAACTCCGCAAACAACTCTGGCAGCATACGCAGCACCGCAGCCACCTGCGCCAACCAAAACAACCACCAAGTCGCGCCATCGCACTCCAGTTTGCGGCCTGAATGCCCCAAGCTGACGCGCGAGGCCATACCAATCAGCATGGCGCCGAAGAAACCCATACCGAGCGCATGCAAGGGCGCGCGGCCAGCGTTCCAGGGCAGTTCCAGCAGCTGCGCCAAGCTGGACACGGCATACAGCACAAAGGCCACCGCTGCCCAGACAAAGGCCAGGTGCAACATGGCCAACAAGCGCACGGAAAAACTCCGGGCGATGCCCCAGCGACTGATAAACCAGAAGGTCAGTGCGGCCAGTGGAAAATCAGCCAACCAGGTCCATTGTGGCAATGCCGCAATTTCTAGACCCGCATGGGCCGAGCAAGCTATCAGCATGATCCACAACGGCGCATAGGGACGCACAAGAACATAGTTGCTAAGCACACGGCTGGTGAACCACGGCACCATGCGATGACAAATACCCAGAAAGAGTGGCGTCAGGAAGAGCCACACGCCCACACTGAGCGAGGCCGCCAACAGGCCCGCCGAGTCGTTACCGACTCCGAGCAGAAAAAGGCCATCGCCCACGCTGCCCAAAGCGGTTGCCCACCAAGTCAACCAAGGCTGGCGTTTGTCCTGAGGTTTAGCGTGGATTAGAACGCGTGCCAGCGCGAGCATCGCCCAAGCCCAGCCGGCCCCATGAAGGAGGAGGCCTAACACACTCCAGATGGATGAACTTAGCCCCAGATAAAACACTACGGCCCCTAGTCCCATCAAGCCAGCCGATCCGATATAAACCGTCCGCCCCACCGCAAGACCACTGATCCAGTTTGGGAGTGCGGTGAACAAGAACCCCAGAACAAAAAATGGCAATAGCCCGTACAGCATCAACCAGCCATGCACCGCGCCCGGAGGCAGGACTGTCTGTACTTGGCCATCCATAATTCCCAGCCAGACGGCTACCGTCAAAACGCTCTGGATGGCCCCGAAAAGAAAAAAAGGCCGATGTGGGGCAGCGAGCAAAGGCCAGATGTGGGCGTGTTTTGGAGTAGGGTTTGAGCGATTCATGGCGGCAATGTACTGAAAGAATGATCCCCTCACATTGACCTGACTCAACCTCCAGATGCCTGACCTTTGGTTGGCTTGTCCAATATCAAGACACCCCCTATCGGCCGGGTTTTCATCGCGCTTCAATACCTCTAAACAAGGAGGGCAGACCATGTCCAGTGACAGCACTATCACGGTTGACGCACGCCATCTGGAGCCGCCAGAGCCAATGGATCGCGCCCTTGCGGCAGCCGGACTATTACGCGAAGGGCAGCATGTGCGTATGCTGCTGCACCGTGAGCCGTTCCCGCTCTATTCAATTCTGGATGCGATGGGCCTCAGCTACCGCACCCAACTCACAGCCGAGGGCGATTTCGTCATCCTCTTCGCCCACAACGCTGAAGACCTGCCGATCTAAATCAAACCAAGGCGCCTTGCCGGGTACCACGACGCACCAGCTCCGCCTCAATCGCATTAAGGGCCGGCCAACGATGCACGACCCAAGCCGGGGCTAAGAGGAGATCGGCCGGAGCCGTGCCGGTCACACGATGAAAACGGACCGGCCAGGGCGTGCGTTCAATCAAGTCGGCCGCCGCACGGACATAGTCTGCCTGACCAAGCGGAATGTATTCGCCCCGCTGCCACTGCTTCGCAAGAAGGGTGTGGCGCACGACATGCAGGGGATGCAATTTAATCCCGTCCACGCCCGTTTCCAGCACCCGTTCTAAACTACGGCGATAGTGTGATTCGTCCTCGCCCGGCAGGCCCAGAATCAAGTGACAGCAGACCGGCAGGTCACGCGCCCGAGCAGCCCGCGTAGCCGTGCTGTACTCCGCCATGCCATGCCCCCGGTTGACGCGCTCCAGCGTCTCGTCGAAGGCTGATTGCAGGCCCAATTCAAGCCATACCTCATGGCCGGCCGCCCGGTAATCGGCCAATAGGTCTAGGACCGCCTCGGGCACACAGTCCGGTCGGGTCCCCACGGAGAGGCCAATCACACCGGGCAAGGCCAGCGCCGCATCGTAAAGGTGCCGTAGGGTCTCTACATCGGCATAGGTATTGGTGTAGGCCTGAAAATATGCCAAATATTTTTTTGCGCCTGTCCCTCGCTCAATCGCCTTCTTGGCCTGCGCCACCTGGGCCTCCAGCGTGACTGGAAGGCGGGCGCGGCGAATCTGCCCACCCGTGCTGGGAAGGATCGGCGTAAGGCCTGTACTGCCACAGGAGACAGCAGAATCTGCCGGATTAAAGGAGTGGTTGTTGCAAAAGGTACAGCCACCGATCCCCTTGCTGCCGTCACGATTGGGACAGGTAAAGCCGGCATCAATAGCAATCTTGTGGACCCGCTCGCCATAGCGGGCCAGCAGGTCCTGACCGAGGGTATTTACGCGGTCACTAAGCCCCATTAGTGCCCCCCGTTCCCTGCAACCTATCATTCAATCCCCAATAGGCCAGGCCCGCGACAAACCAAAGCAGGGCGAGCAGACCAGCCATCGCCCCACAGCGATAGCCAAACAGAGGCAGCAGTGCCGAGCTCAGGTAAAACAAGGCGCGCACCCCGTTGTAACGGCCGATGGCGGCCCGGGCCTTGTCATGCCAATCGGTCTGCCGCCCCGGGCGCACCCAGACTGGCACCAGTTGGCTCGCCGCACCGCTCACCAGCGGAAACATGAAGCCGGCCAAAAAGATATCCAGGCTCGCCACTCCGGGCAGCATCACGCCCACCAAGGCCAAGATCAGCCCAAGTGTCGCAGCCGCCAGCACCGGCGCGGCCCCGTGCCACGCAAAGATCCGCCGGCTGTCCATCCGCAACCAGATCCAAACCATTCGAGTCAACGGCCACAGCCAGAGCAAAATACCCGGGACGGTCATCCAGAGCGCTTCCAGGGTCCGTCCGAGGGCCAGCAGAACGGCTCCGATAAAGGCCCCTTTTAGATCTTGCCGCAGGCGCCGACTCACCCCGGGATCGGCATGGCCAGTCACCGTCGGAAACAAGACCTGCAAGGTCCCGACCGCCGTCAGACCTATAAAACCATACAGGTTGATATGGAGATGAAATTGCCGCAACGACGCCTGCCATTGGGGAAAAACCGGTATCAGGGCCGCCGCCGTCATCCCCAACAACAAGCAGATCAAGGCGGCCTCATACCATGCCAGACCTGGGTGTGCGCCGCCCAAGGCATGGCGGGATCGCTGGCGCATCCAAAGCAACATCCAAACGGCCGCCAGCAGGACCAAGGCCGCCAAGGGTGCAATCCAGCCCCAAGTCAAGACTCCCGAAAACACCAGCAGTAGCAATGCGCCCACCAGAACCAGTCCGACCGGTAGCCAACTCAAGGCGGTCCCTGAGCCTCGGCTGCGCGTCAGGACCGGAACGAAATGTTGCATGGCTGCCATAATCAAAGGCAAGGCAGCCATCGCTAAAACCCCGTGCGCCCAGAAAACTGGCGGCAGCCAAGGCAACGGCGCAAGGACCGTCGCCACCAGTAACGCCAGCAACGCAAAGACCAACAGGACAATCAACATGGGTTGGCGAGTCAGGAATAGAGGGTAGAACCCTTCGGGAAACAGTGAACAAGGCCACCGCTCAGCATTCCCCTAAGAGGTCAGGAACTGCTACGCTAGTGCTAGCGTCCTGAATCAGCATTGATGCTGATCAAAACGGCAGCGTTGCGGACTGAAATCGTCGCTGGCCGTAACCGTAGCGAAATATTATCATGCAGTCCTTGCATCGCCGGTGTCTGCCTTGGTCATAAGGGGCTCGACACCCCTTGAGAAATGGAATGTGCTGATGAAATGCGTAGATGATTTCCGCCTGCGATTAGGCAACCTAGATCTGGTGCCTATCATGATTGGCGGTATGGGTGTCGATATTTCCTCAACCGAACTCGCTCTGGAGGCCGCGCGTCTGGGCGGTGTTGGCCATATCTCTGATGCCATGGTACCGACCGTCTCGGATCGGCATATCAAGACCCGCTATACCAAGGACAAGCTCAAACACTACAAATTCAATGTCGAGAGCAGCGATAAATCCGTCGTCCAATTCGACCTCGGCATGCTGACCGAGGCAACCCGCTGGCATGTTGACCGTACCATGACCGCCAAGCAAGGCAACGGCATGGTATTCATCAACTGCATGGAAAAACTCTCCATGAATGCCCCTAAAGAAACGCTCAAAACGCGTCTCGTCGCCGCCCTTGATGCCGGAATCGATGGCATCACCCTTGCCGCTGGTCTGCATCTGGGGTCCTTCGCCTTGATCGAGGATCACCCCCGTTTTCGTGACGCCAAGCTCGGCATCATCGTTTCCAGCCTGCGGGCCCTGCAACTCTTCCTGAAAAAATCCGCGCGCACCGGTCGCATGCCGGACTATGTGGTGGTCGAGGGTCCGCTGGCCGGTGGTCACCTCGGTTTTGGCATGGACTGGGCACAATTTGACCTGGCGACCATCATCGCCGAGATCCGAGCCTGGATGACCACCGAGCATCTCGACATCCCACTGATCGCGGCAGGTGGCATTTTTACCGGCAGCGATGCCACCCGCTTCCTGGAGACCGGCAGCGCCGCCGTTCAGGTCGCCACCCGTTTCACCGTCAGCGCCGAGTGTGGTTTGCCTGACGATGTCAAACAGGAATACTTCAAAACCAGCGAAGCGAACATCGAGGTCAACCAAATCTCCCCCACCGGCTACCCGATGCGCATGCTCAAAAACAGCCCCGGTATCGCCTCCGGCATCCGTCCCAACTGCGAGGCCTATGGCTATATCCTCGACAGCAGCGGGCACTGTGCCTACATTGACGCTTATTTCCGCGAGCTGGAGGCCCATCCAGGCGAGAAAATCTCCGTTCCGGACAAGACCTGCCTGTGCACGCATATGCGTAACTTCGACATCTGGACCTGTGGCCAAACCACTTGGCGTCTCAAAGACACCAGCATCAAAAATGCGGACGGCGATTATCAACTCCTGAGCGCCGAACACATTTTCAACGATTATCGCTACAGTCGCGACGGAAAGATCGCCCTGCCCGCTGCTGTCGATCCAACCTGATATCCCAACCCATAGCGCCACCTCCATCGATCTGTTTTGCCGCGTCATCGACAACTTTGGTGACGCCGGGGTCGCGTTGCGGCTGGCGCGGCGCCTAGCCAACCTAGGCCAAAGCGTACGCCTGTGGATGGACCAGATTCCGGCCTTGGGACAACCGGACGATGCCCAGCACTTTGCCATTCACCCCTGGCCCGAGCCTTGGCCCGACCGCTTCCCAGCCATCACCCCGGCCCGCCGTGTCATCGCTCTATTCGGCACTCGCCTGCCCGAGCCCTATCTTGAGGCCATGGCCAGCCAGCCCATCGCGCCCGTCTGGATCAATCTCGAATATCTCACGGCCGAGGCCTGGGCTACCGGTTGTCATGGCCTGACCTCGCCCCACCCCCGCCTGCCGCTTAGCGAACACTTTTATTTTCCCGGCGTTACACCCGGTACCGGCGGGGTGATTATGGAGCCCGATCTGAGCCAGGAATGGACCGGTTTCGAGCGCACCGCCTTCCTTGCCAAGCTGGGCATCCCCGAGGACGGCCGGCGCTTGATGAGCTTGTTTAGTTATGACAGCGCCGCGCTGGACGGTTTGATCGACACCTGCAGCGCGGAGCGCGCTCCCGGTTGGCGCATTCTGACCTTTGTTACTCCGGCTCTGCCCCGTCTGGCCAAGCGCGTCGCCCGCCCTCTGGGTCAGGCCCACCTCGCCCCCGGTACGACGCTCCAACTCGGCTCACTCGAACTGCGGGTCCTGCCCTGGCTGACCCAGAACGACTACGATCGTCTCTTGTGGAGTTGCGATTTCAATATCGTGCGCGGAGAAGATTCCTTCGTGCGCGCCCAACTTGCCGGCCGGCCGCTGCTCTGGCAGCCCTATGTGCAAGCCGAAGGGACCCATCTCGTCAAGCTGGATGCCTTTCTGGATCACTACACGCACGGGTTAACTGACGCCCTGGCCCAATCCGTCTACACCCGGCACCACGCCTTCAGTCGCGGGGAGACTCCAGGGCAATCGCCCCAATTAGCCCTGCCGTCCTTGGAGGATCTGGCCACCCTTACGGTGCAGGCCCTGTCCTGGCGCAAGCAGATCGTTGCGCGCGGCGATCTGGCCGAGCACCTGCTTAAAGTCAGGCCGGACTAGCCCAGGGCCGCATCCATTAGCGCCTGCAACTGACGCTTGTGTTCCGCTGCATAACCCGTCGCCGGCGAGGCTGAATGAGGTCGCCCGGCATAGCGCCAAGTTAGGCCAAAACGCAGAAACTGACGCAGGACATAGGGCCATGCCCCCTGATTTTTCGGCTCATCCTGCGCCCAAACTATCTCCACCCCTTCTGGATAGTGCTCAATGGCCGAAAGAAATTCCTCGTCGGGAAAAGGATAGAACTGCTCCATCCGCAGCAGCGCAATCTCCGACTCGAGGCCCCGCTCGCGGCGTGCAGCAGCGAGATCAAAATAGACCCGGCCGCTGCACAAAACCAGACGACGCACCCGGCCCGGATCTCCTGCAGCGTAATCGTCGAGAATCGGTTGAAAAGCCCCGCTCGCAAGATCTGCCAACGATGACACCGCCAAGGGATGACGCAACAGGCTCTTGGGCGTAAAAACAATCAGCGGTTTGCGATAGGGACGCCGCATCTGACGCCGCAAAAGATGGAAAAACTGCGCCGGCAGACTAGGTTGCACGATTTGCATATTGTCTTCGGCGGCCAATTGCAAAAAACGCTCAATACGCGCCGAGGAATGCTCCGGCCCTTGCCCCTCATAGCCATGCGGTAACAGCAGCGTAAGACCGCTAAGCCGACCCCACTTGGTCTCGCCAGCAGCGATGAACTGGTCAACGACCACCTGCGCACCGTTGACGAAATCACCGAATTGCGCCTCCCAGAGCACGAGTGTATCGGCCGAGGCCACCCCGGCATAGCCGTATTCGAAGGCCAACACCGCCTCTTCAGACAACAAGGAATTGATCACATTGAAACGGGCGCGTCCCTGCCCCATCGTCTGCAACGGAACAAAAACCCCGCGGGCACGCTCGGTTCGATTCTGATCATGCAACACCGCATGACGGTGGGAAAAGGTTCCCCGTTCGCTGTCCTGGCCGGTGAGGCGCACGCTATAGCCATCTTCAAGCAGGCTGGCATAAGCCAGTAATTCCGCCATGCCCCAATCGAGTGCCTGTTCTCCTGAGGCCATCTTCCGGCGCGAGGTCTGCACCGCCAAGACACGCGGGTGCAGGGTAAAAGGCGCCTCAGGAATCTGCGCCAAGGTTTGGCCGAGCGTCTCCAGGCGTGCCCGCACTACGGCGGTCTCGCCAGGCGCGCGCCAAGTTTTGTTTCTGAAGGCGTCCCACTGACTAAGCGTTGGTGGAGGTGGCGCAACCGGCGCAGCATCCAGATCCTGCCGATAGGCCTCAACCAAGGCCTCCGCCTCGGCGGCATTGCCTAACACACCAGCAGCCACCAAGCGTTGCGCATAGCGCTCGCGAGTGGATGGCAAGCCTTTGATCGCCCGATACATTAACGGCTGCGTCACCATCGGCTCGTCCTGCTCGTTATGACCCAGGCGACGGTAGCAAACCAGATTGATGGCAATATCGGCATGGAAAGCCATGCGATATTCCAAAGCAATGCGCGCCGCCCGCACTACCGCCTCCGGATCGTCGCCGTTGACATGCAGGATGGGCGCCTCAACCATCTTGACCACATCGGTGCAATACAGACTGGAACGGGTATCTCGCGGATCCGAGGTAGTGAAACCGATCTGATTGTTGAGAACGATGTGGATCGTTCCACCCGTGGTAAAGCCCCGGGTCGCCGCCATGTTGAGGGTTTCCATCACCACCCCCTGCCCGGCGAACGCCGCGTCACCGTGCACCACCACCGCCATGGCGCGGTTGCGTTCAAGGTCATCCAGCGCCTCTTGGCGGGCGCGCACCCAGCCTTCCACCACCGGGGACACGATTTCCAGATGCGAGGGATTAAAGGACAGCGCCACGCGCACCGAACCATATTGTCCGGTCACCTGCGCGGTGAACCCTTGGTGATACTTAACATCACCGCCCCGACCATCCACCGGCGTGTCGTCATGAGCGCTGCGGAACAGGTCAAAAACCGAGCGTCCGAGCAGATTCTGCAAGACATTAAGGCGCCCCCGATGACTCATTCCCAGGCCGATCTCTGCCACGCCAAGACGCGGCGCCCAAGCCACGATTTCATGCAATAACGGCAGAAGGGACTCGCCGCCTTCCAGCGAAAATCGCTTTTGGCCCACATAGCGGGTATGAATCAAGCGCTCCAGGGTCTCGGCCGCCGTCAGTTGCACCAACAGGCCACGCTGTTCATCCGCCGTCAAGGGAAGCGGACAAGGCCCCTCTAAGCGCGACTGAAGCCAGCCGCGCCGCTGAGGGTCGGAGACATGCCCCAGCTCAGCCGACAAACAGCCGCCATAGGCCACTTTCAGGCGTTCTAGGATACCGCGCAGGGTATCGCGCGCCGGCCCGCCCAGATTCCCCGTCTCGAATTCCTGATCCAGATCGTCAGCCGTCAGGCCGTGTCGTGCCGGGTCAAGCTCAGCTAGATGCTGAGGTTCATGTAAACGCAAGGGGTCAAGATCGGCACTGTGAAAACCATGCGTACGCCAAGCCTCGATGAGATGCAACACCCCCACCTGAGCCAGCAGGGGCATGCAGAACACAGCAACCTCCGCAGCGGGCTGAACGCCGATTGGACGGGGGTCAGGAGAGGGCGACTCAAGCGCCTCCAGATAGGCCAGGCTACCCGCAAAGTAGGCTGTTCTCAGTTCTGTGGGCGCATTCATCTGAACGGGATGCCTCGAAAACCAGCCTTCAAAAGACCTATTTACGCCGCGAGCGCCGTTCTTTGACGGGCACAAACTCACGGCGCACCGCTCCGGTATAAATCTGGCGCGGACGGGCGATTTTGTGGTCCTTGGCCGACACCATCTCGTTCCACTGCGCCGTCCAGCCGGCGGTGCGCGCAAGGGCAAAGATAGCGGTAAACATCGAAATCGGGATCCCCAGCGCGCGTAAGACAATGCCGGAGTAAAAATCCACATTGGGATAGAGCTTTTTCTTGATGAAGTACTCGTCTTCCAAAGCGATCTCCTCCAGCTTGAGGGCGATCTTGAACAGGGGATCGTCATGCAGGCCCAGTTCATCCAGAACCTCGTGACAAGTGCGACGCATGATCGCAGCACGCGGATCCATGTTTTTGTAGATGCGATGGCCAAACCCCATCAAACGGAAACCGCTCGACTTGTCCTTGGCGCGGGCGATGAATTCGCCGATCCGGGAGACATCACCGATCTCCTCCAACATTCTCAGCACAGCCTCGTTGGCCCCGCCATGTAACGGCCCCCACAGACTGGCGATACCAGCTGCAACACAGGCAAACGGATTGGCATAACTGGAGCCTGCCGTACGCACTGTCGAGGTCGATGCATTCTGCTCATGGTCGGCATGAAGGATAAAAATCCGATCCAGCGCGCGCACGGCGACCGGATTGGGCTCATACGGCTCGCATGGCGTCGCGTGCAACATGTACAGAAAGTTAGCCGCGTAGGACAGCCGATTCTGCGGATAAACAAACGGTTCGCCCCGGTTGTACTTGTAGCTCCAGGCGGCAATGGTCGGGATCTTGGCCAGCAGGCGATCCATCGAGATCTCGCGCTGACCCGCATCTGTCACCTCGGCTGAATCTTGATAAAACGCCGACAAGGCCCCCACCGCTGACACCATCACCGCCATCGGATGGGCGTCACGCCGGAAGGCGCGGAAGAAATAATTCATCTGATCATGAATCATGGTGTGGTGCCGGATCACGGAGTCAAACCCCGTCCGTTGTGCCTCTGTAGGCAACTCGCCATGGCGCAGCAGGTAGGCTACCTCGAGAAAATCAGCCGACTCCGCCAATTGCTCAATCGGATAGCCACGGTAATAGAGCAACCCCAAATCACCGTCGATATAGGTGATGTCCGAGCTGCAACTCGCCGTCGACAGAAAACCCGGGTCAAAACTGAAATAGCCCTGGCTGCCCAACTGCCGGATATCGATGCAGCGCGGCCCCAAGCTCCCTTCCAGTATGGGCAGATCAATGCGCTGATCTGAATCGCTGAAAGTGATAAAGGCGGTCGGTTTGGTGTCACTCATCATGAAATCTTTCGTATCCGTGCTACTAAATCAGCCCACTCTGCCGGTGCGGCCCTTCGACCGAGCAACCAGTCATAGAGCTGATCATCCTCGGCGTCCAGCAAACGCAACAGGCGTGCGCAGTCTAGCTCATTCAGGAACGCATTGCGATCAAGAAACAGCGTCAACCAGGCATCCAGCTCCAGCATGCCACGCCGACACCGCCAGCGTAATCGGGCCCGGTCACACGATGCAGACATCGGCCCTTGCGTCAGAGGTTGCGATCCACCAGAAGCTGCTTGATCCTGCCGATGGCCGCCGTCGGATTGAGGCCCTTGGGACAGGACTCGACGCAACTCATGATGCCGTGGCAGCGGAACAGCCGATACGGATCTTCGAGGAAGTCAAGCCGGGCATCGGTGGCCTGATCACGGCTGTCGAGCAAGAAGCGGGCCGACTGCAGCAAGGCCGATGGCCCGAGGAAGCGCTCCGGATTCCACCAAAAGGATGGGCAGGAAGTCGTGCAACAGCCACACAGGATGCACTCCCACAGGCCATCAAGCAGGGCGCGTTCGGTCGCTGTTTGCAGGCGTTCGTTTTCCGGTTCGGGGTCCAGATTAATGAGATAAGGCTTGACCGCGCGGTAGTGCTGATAAAACTGCTCCATGTCCACGATCAGGTCGCGAATCACAGCCAGACGCGGCAAGGGACGAATTGTGATCGGTTCTTTCAGCCCCTCCAGATCTGTGATACAGGCCAGCACATTGCGGCCATTGACATTGACGCCATCGGAACCGCACACCCCTTCACGGCAAGAGCGGCGGAAAGATAAACCTTCATCCACCTCCTTGAGCGCAAGCAAAGCATCGAGCACCTTCTTGCCACGCGGATCGAAAGCGATCTCATAGGCCTGCAGAAAGGGTTTCTCGTCCGTTTCCGGGTTATAGCGATAGATCGAGAAACGCATCAATAAGTCCTCGCCTTGGGTTGGAAAGTCGCCACGGTCAACGGTTTCAAGCGTACCGGCTTGTAATCCAGCCCATCACCGTCCCGGGTGTAGAGCGAGTGACGCAACCAGTGGGCATCGTCGCGTTCCGGAAAGTCCTCGCGGGCATGAGCGCCGCGACTCTCGGTGCGGGCCAAGGCCGCAACCAGCGTAGCGCGGGCGATGGGCAACAAGTTTTCGAGTTCCAGTGCCTCCAGACGCGCCGTATTGAAATAGCGGCTCCGGTCTTCAATGTAGGCGCCTTCCAAGCGAGCCTCGACCTCAGTCAATTTTTCGATCCCTGCCCGGATCAGGTCATCCCGGCGATACACACCACAGTGTGCCTGCAGGATGCGCTGCATGTCCGTGCGCAGGGTGGCAACTCGCTCGCTCCCGCGTGGCGCATCCCAGCGCGCGAGACGGGCCAAGGCGGCATCGACTTTGTCCTGGGCGGTGGCCTGCGGGATCGGGTTCTCGCGCAGGTACTCAAGCATATGCTGCCCAGCGGCGCGGCCAAACACCACCAAGTCGAGTAGCGAATTCCCGCCCAGCCGATTAGCCCCATGCACCGACACACAGGCGCATTCGCCGACCGCGTACAGCCCCGGCACCGGCTCTTCCGGGCCATGCCGCACCGGCGCCACCACCTGGCCATGCAGATTGGTGGGGATACCGCCCATCATGTAATGGGCGGTCGGCGTCACCGGCATAGGCGCCACACACGGGTCAACACCGGCAAACTGCATCGACAACTCACGAATTCCGGGCAACCTTTCCTTGATCGTGTCGGCGCCGATATGGTCAATCTTCAGCAACACATAATCGCCCTGCTCACCGCAACCGCGCCCCGCCAAGATCTCTTGTGCGATGGCCCGCGAGACGACATCACGCGAAGCCAGGTCCTGGGCGTTCGGAGCGTAGCGTGGCATGAAGCGTTCGCCATCCTTGTTGATCAAATAGCCGCCCTCGCCGCGCACGCCCTCAGTGATCAGGCTGCCCACCTCGGGGATGCCGGTGGGGTGAAACTGCCAGAACTCCATGTCTTCGAGCGGCAGACCCGCGCGCAACACCATGCCGAGGCCGTCGCCGGTATTGATATGCGCATGGGTCGAATGCCGGAAGATGCGACAGGCCCCACCGGTCGCCAACAGCGTGGTACGGGCTTCGAACAGCCACGGCTCGCCGGTCTCGATCTCCAAGGCCAGCACGCCGGTGACGGTACCCTCGTCGTTGCGAATCAAGTCAAGGGCAAAAAACTCATCGAAAAACTGCGTGCGGGCCGCAATGTTGCGCTGATACAGGGTGTGCAGCAGGGCATGGCCAGTACGGTCAGCGGCGGCACACGTGCGAACGGCCTGCTCACCTCCAAAATTCTTGGATTGCCCCCCAAACGGCCGCTGATAAATCTTGCCGGCGTTCTTGCCCGTTTCGAGACGCGAGAATGGCAAGCCCATGTGCTCAAGCTCATACACTGCCGAAGGTGCATTGCGGCACATAAACTCGATGGCATCCTGGTCACCCAGATAGTCCGAGCCCTTGACGGTGTCGTACATGTGCCAGTGCCAGTTGTCAGCATCGACATTGCCCAGCGCGGCAGTAATGCCACCCTGAGCCGAGACCGTATGCGAGCGGGTCGGGAACACCTTCGAGATCAGTGCCACTTTGAGGTTTGCCTCGGCCAGGGTCAGCGCCGCGCGAAGACCCGCCCCGCCTCCACCAACGATCACCGCGTCAAAAGAGCGCTTGGCGTAGGCAAGGGGACGGCTCATACGAGGCTCCAAAGGATGTGTGCGGCCCAGCCAAAACACAGCAAGCCGCCCATCAGAAAGGCAAAAAGAAGCGGCAGGCGCAAGGCCATGATCTGAACATAATCCATCATCACCTCACGCAGGCCGATCCAGGCGTGGACCAGCAAAGCGGCCACCGTCAAAAGGGCAACCAGTTTGGCGTAGAGCGGTTGAAACAGGGCTACCCAAGCGGCGTATTCCGAAGGACCGGCCAGAAACACCCAGGCAATGAAAGGGGCCACCAACACCATCCATACGGCACTGATCCGCTGCAACATCCAGATCGTCAGTCCGCTGCGCGCACCACCCGCGTGTCTCATGGGATCTTTCTCATTTGGCGGCGCTCATGACAGGGTCAATCCCAGCAAGATCACCAGGGAAAGGAGCAGCGTCAACCAGGCTGAGCGGCGCGCGGCCAAACGGGATTCGCCCCAACCAAGGTCAAAGCCAAGGTGGCGCAGCCCAGCCAGCAAGTGATGCAGGAAGGCCCACAACAACACCAGGCCCAGCACCAAGCCCGGCCCACCGCGCAACATCCCTTGCACGAGGGCAAACCCCTCGGCCGAACTCAACGACAGGGACCAAAGCCAGAGTAGGGCCGGGATTGCCAGACTTAACAGCACACCGCTAGCCCGGTGCAGGATGGAGACATAACCACCGACCGGCAGCCAGATCTGCAACAGGTTGAGATAAAAGGGACGCTTACGGGGCATGAGGAAATTGGTCGCTCAAGCCACTCAAGCCGAGGTCTGAGCCGCCGCCGCCACTGCCTGCGGAATGCGTTCAATGAGGCGGGGGTCGAAGGGCTTGGGGATGATGTAGTTCCGGCCAAAGGCCAGCTGATCCAGGTTGTAGGCCGCCAACACCTCCGCCGGCACCGGCTCGCGCGCCAGCTCGGCCAGTGCCTTAGCCGCCGCAATCATCATTGGCTGGGTTATGGCCTTGGCGCGGGCCTCGAAAGTGCCCCGGAAAATGTAGGGAAACCCCAACACATTGTTGACTTGATTGGGGTAATCGGAACGCCCCGTAGCCATCAAGGCATCATCGCGTGCCGCATGGACCTCTGCCGGACTGATCTCGGGATCGGGGTTGGCCATGGCAAACAGGATCGGCCGCGCCGCCATGCTTTTTACCATGGCCTGCGTCACCAAATTTGGCCCCGACACGCCGATGAAAACATCCGCTCCCGTCATGGCCTCGGCTAGGGTACGCATCTCGGTCGCCTGAGCAAATTCTTGTTTGTGCGCATTGAGGTCCGTGCGCCCACTATGGATAACACCCTTGGAATCGACCAAGGTCATGTTCGCCTTATTGCCACCCATGGCAATCAACAAGCGCATACACGCCAAACCCGCCGCACCGGCGCCCAGGCAAACCAGCTTGATGTCGGCCAAGGCCTTGTTCTGAACCTCCAAGGCGTTCAGTAGCCCGGCGCACATCACCACGGCCGTGCCATGCTGATCGTCATGAAACACCGGAATATCCAAGCGCTTTTTAAGGGCTTCTTCAATCTCAAAGCAATGCGGCGCGGCGATGTCCTCCAGATTGATTCCGCCGAAAGTCGGCGCGATGTTGACCACCGTCTCGATGAAAGAGGCCACGGAGGGCGCAGCGACCTCAATATCAAACACATCAATGCCGGCAAACCGCTTGAACAGAATACCCTTGCCTTCCATCACGGGCTTGGAAGCCAGCGGCCCCAAGTTGCCTAAACCCAAGATGGCTGTACCGTCGGTAATCACCGCGACCAGGTTGCCCTTATTGGTGTAACGATAGGCGTTGGCCGGGTCTTGGGCGATGGCGCGGACCGGTTCGGCGACCCCCGGGGTGTAGGCGAGGGAAAGATCCGCCTGGCTAACACAGGGTTTGGAGGATTCAACGGAGATCTTCCCGGGTTTGGGAAATTCGTGATAGGCCAGGGCGCGGGATTTCAGGTCGGTCATGAATGAGCTTCAGCAATATCAAGAGAGCATCCCCAGCGTGCGTGGCAGCCAGAGGGAGAGGTTGGGCCAATAAGTCACCAGACCCAGGAAGACCAGCATGGTCAGGAGCCAGGGCCAGACGGCAATGGTAAGTTCCGTAATCCCCATCTTGGCAATGCCGCTGGCCACATAAAGGTTGAGACCCACCGGCGGGTGGCACATCCCCACTTCCATGTTGACGACCATCATGATACCAAAGTGGACGGGATCGATCCCCAGTTGCATGGCGATCGGGAACAGGATCGGCGCCAGAATCAGGACGATGGACGACGGCTCCATAAAGTTGCCGGCCAACAGCAGAAGAATATTCGAGACCAACAAGAAGGCGATGACACCCAGGCCCTGTCCGAGCATCCAGTCAGCCATGTTTTGCGGGATGTGTTCGCTCGTCATGAGGAAGGAGAACAGCACCGCATTGGTATTGATGTAGAGCTACCTCGCGATCATGTTGGCCGAGTTGAGCAGATCCTTGGGCAGATCAGAAAAGGAAAGGTCCTTGTACACCATTACGGCAATCAC
>SXTL01000052.1 GCA_005790965.1 Burkholderiales bacterium
ATCAACCGCATGCTGGCCTTCGCTGGACAACAGGGCATCGATATTCGTGGCCGGAGTGGCGACTAATCCACCAACCGCGCTCAACTCCCGGGAGCTGCGCTTGGATTTGCTGCGTCAACCAACGATCTGCCCAAAATCCCCACGGCTGTAATCGCCTATTGCTTGCATAATCTCTTCGCGGCTATTCATAACGAAGGGGCCGTGGCCGACAATGGGTTCGTTGAGCGGTTGGCCCGAAAGCAATAGCACGACGGCATCCTCCGTAATCTCGACCGACAATTCGGTTCCCTCGCGTTCCAGCACGGCCAGTTCCGCCGCACCTATGGAATGGGTTCCGCTTTGCAGCACTCCGCTTAGGACGAACAGCGCCGTGGTGTGACCTTCGGGTATGTTAAGCGACAGCATGCGGTTAGCCTTCAGGCGCATATCCCAGACATTCATCGGCGTAAAGGTACGCGCCGCGCCCTGCACCTCGCCATAGACACCGGCGATCAGCCGAGCCGTGCCTGCCGCACCGGGCAGTTCAACCAGCGGAATTTGGTCAGCCAGAAGCGCCTGGTAACGCGGAGCTGACAGCTTGTCTTTGGCCGGCAAGTTGACCCAAAGCTGGATCAGCTCGAATACGCCGCCCCGGCGGGCATAATCTTCACTGTGAAACTCTTCATGCACCAAGCCGGAGGCGGCCGTCATCCACTGCACATCACCCGAACCCAGGGTCCCGCCAGCACCGGAGGAATCGCGATGCGTCACACCCCCGGCATACACAATAGTCACCGTCTCAAAACCACGATGCGGATGCGGGCCTACCCCTCGCTTCTGTTGCGTCGGTGGAAATTTGGTCGGCCCGGCGTAATCCAGCAATAGAAACGGCGACAATTGCGCAGCAATATCGTTGTACGAAAAAATGCTCTGCACCGGGAACCCGTCACCCACCCAGTGCTGACCGTTACTGCGTTTGATGAAGGCTAGTTTTTTCATAACCATTCCCATAAGGTGACTTAGCGCAGAATCGCGGGAGGATGACGAAGCGGCGGATTTTGGCCGTGGTCCAGATCCGAAATACCGCGTAAAAACCAAAGATCCGGCATTTCTCCAACCTCAGCCGTCCACTGTCCCTGGGCTACCGGAGAAATCACCCCACCTTCGGTAAACGCGCCAAGGCCGCCTCGATCGCGTGATCAGGATGCTCGTAATCTTCCAGCTCACCCGCGAAATATTTGTCATAACTCGCCATATCGAAATGGCCGTGGCCGGACAGATTAATGAGCAGGGTCTTGGGCTCACCGCTCACTTTGCAACGCAGCGCCTCATCAATGGCAGCACGCACGGCGTGGCAGGATTCTGGCGCCGGGATGATGCCTTCAGTCCGAGCAAACTGCACACCCGCCTCAAAGGTTGCTTTCTGGGGGACTGCGACCGCTTCAATCAATTTCTCGTGATAGAGCTGCGACACCAACGGCGAGTCACCGTGATAACGCAAACCGCCGGCGTGGATGCCCGGCGGCATGAAGTCGTGGCCGAGGGTGTACATCTTCATCAGCGGCGTATAGCCCGACGCATCACCAAAATCGTAGGCATACACGCCTTTCGTCAAGGTTGGGCAAGAGGCCGGTTCAACCGCGACGAAGCGCAGGTTTTGCGCCCGTTTGTCACCCGCCGCTTTGTCCGCAAAGAAGGGGAAAGTTACCCCCGCAAAATTACAGCCTCCCCCGCAGGGCGCGAAAATCATGTCGGGATAATCACCGACCTTCTCGAACTGCTTTTTGGCTTCCTGGCCAATGACCGTCTGATGTAACAACACATGGTTCAGCACCGAGCCCAGGGCGTAATTGGTATCGGCGCGGCTGGCGGCCTCTTCCACCGCCTCGGAAATGGCAATGCCAAGGCTGCCCGGATTGTCCGGATCAGCCGCCAAGACCTGGCGACCGGCGTTAGTCAGGTTAGTCGGACTGGCAAACACCTCGGCGCCCCAGGTCTGCATCATCGAGCGCCGGAAAGGCTTTTGGTGGTACGACACCTTCACCATGTAAACACGGATCTCCAGGCCGAACATCTGCCCTGCCAGCGCCAAGCTCGACCCCCACTGGCCGGCGCCCGTTTCGGTGGTCAGGCGGTTAATGCCCGCCACCTTGTTGTAATACGCCTGCGGGATGGCCGAGTTGGGTTTATGCGAACCCGCTGGCGAAACTCCTTCGTATTTGTAATAGATTTTGCACGGGGTACCGAGCGCCGCTTCAAGGCGATGGGCGCGCACCAGCGGCGACGGTCGCCATAGGCGATAAGCCTCACGCACCGGTTCCGGAATGGGGATCCAACGCTCAGCCGACATCTCCTGTTCAAGGATATTGCCGGGGAAGATGGCCAGCATTTTTTCAGGCGCCAGCGGCCCACCATCCCCACCCAGCGGTGGCGCAGGCGGGTTAGGCAGATCGGCAACGATGTTGTACCAATGCGTGGGAATATCTTTTTCTTCGAGCAGGATCTTGGTTTCAGGCATGTCGCATCTCCGTAAGTTGTATTGCTCCCCCAGCAATGAGAGCGAAGCATACGACACTCGCACGGGTGCGGCTATACTGGCCTTCCACACCAAGTCAACCCTTTAACCTCGGCGCTCATGACCACCCAAAACCTTACTGAACACACCCTCGACAGCGTTCAGGTCCTGGATGGCCGCTTACTTAAGGTCTATCGCGACCGTGTCAGCCTGCCTAACGGTCACGAGTCAAGCCGCGAATACATTCGCCACCCTGGTGCGGCCGTTATCATCGCGCTGTTTGCCAACGGCGACATTCTCCTCGAGCGCCAGCACCGCTATCCACTCCGCCGTGA
>SXTL01000053.1 GCA_005790965.1 Burkholderiales bacterium
GGTGCACCGTCTGGAAGTGCCAGACGCGCTTGCCGGTGCGGGCGTCGAGCGCGAGCACACAGTCGCTGAACAGGTTGTCGCCCACGCGGTCGCCGCCCCAGAAATCGAACGCCGAGCAGCCGGTGGACACGAAGACTTGGCCCCGTCTCATGTCGAGACTCAGTCCGGCCCAGTTATTCGTGCCGCCGTTGCGCTGCCAGGAATCCTTGCTCCACGTGCCGTGGCCGAACTCGCCCGGCCAGGGGATCGTGTGGAAAATCCACTTGCGCCTGCCCGTGTAGACATCGTAGCCGCGGATATGGCCGGGGCTGGTGGCGTAGGGGCCTTCCCCGCCCCCACCGCCCACGATCAACGTGTCCTCGAAGATCACGCCGGGGCTCGTCAGCCGGTAGTCGGTCTTGTCCGTGTCGAAGTTCCTGGTCAGGTCGAGGATGCCGTTCTCGCCGAAGCTCTTGATCAACTCGCCCGATTTCGCGAAAAGGCAGTACATCTTGCCCTGCGCGGCCATGAAGACGCGCTTGTCCTTGCCGTCCTCGAAGTAAGTGACGGCGCGCTGGACTCCGGGGGCGCGGCCGGATCGCTGGTTCGCGAACGGATCGAAGCTCCACTTGGCCTCGCCGGTAACGGGATCGAGCGCCTGAACCTTGAGCCGGGGTGAGGTGAGGTAGAGCAGTCCATCGGCGACCACCGGCGTGCATTCGATGGTGGTGGCGGGACGTTCGCTGTGATCGCCGGTGCGATGGGTCCAAGCCAGCTTCATCCGCGCGACGTTGGACGGCTTGATGCGGTCGATGGGCGCGAACCGCGTGGCGCCGGGATCGCCGCCGTAGTGGGCGAACTCACCCGGCATGTCCGCGCGGCGCGGACCGGGCATGGCGGCGGCTAGCGGCGCGAGCGAATTCAGCAGCAGGGTTCGACGGTCGATCCGGGACATGCCCTTCAGCATACCCGGCCGGCGCCATGGAGCGATCCTCCCTACCATTCCGCCACCGAGCCGTCGTCGTGGAACACGCGCGCCATGGGCCTGGTACCGCCGAACGGGTACTTCTTCAGGGCGGCCTCGGTAAGTTCGAATCCGAGCCCCGGTTTCTCCGGCAGCGGGAAGCGGCCGTTGACCATCCGCATGGCGGGGAACCCGAGCCACTCGTGCCAGACCTTCTCCTTCATTTCGGGAACCACGCCCGAGCAGATCTCCTGCACCAGGAAATTCGGAGTCGCCGCGTCGACATGCACGGTCGCCAAAGGCCGTCGGCGTGGTCCAGCCCGAGCTTAACAAGAAGCTCACCGGCATGGCCTTCCGCGTCCCCACTTCCGATGTCTCCGTGGTCGACCTGACCGTCGAGCTGAACAAGGAAGCCGCTTACGCCGACATCTGCGCTGCCATGAAGGCCGCCTCCGAAGGCGAAATGAAGGGCGTGCTGGGCTACACCAACGAGAAGGTGGTTTCCACCGACTTCGTCGGTAACTCCGCTCCCTCGACCTTCGACGCCGAAGCCGGCATCGCCTTGGACAGCACCTTCGTCAAGGTCGTGGCTTGGTACGACAACGAGTACGGCTACACCTGCAACATGCTGCGTTTGGTGGAGCATGTCTCCAAGTAATCTGGCTGCAATGCCTTTGTGACACGATGCGGGCACCTTCCCGCATTTTGTCGGGTAAGCCGTAAGGCTTGAGCGGCATCAAGCCTTACCACTTACCCTGATTTAGAACCTTTAACCGAGGAATCCGTATGTCTTTTATTCGTGTGACTGATCTCTCTCTAGCCGGCAAGCGCGTTTTGATTCGCTCTGACCTCAATGTCCCCGTCAAGGACGGCAAGGTGACCTCGGATGCGCGAATCACCGCCTCCATGCGCACCATCGAGCATTGCCTTAACGCGGGCGCCAAAGTCATGGTGACCTCGCACTTGGGTCGTCCGACCGAAGGCGAGTTCAAGGAAGAGGATTCCCTGAAACCGGTGGTGGACAATATTGCCGGTCGTCTGGGCAAGAACATTCGCTTGATCCGCGACTGGACCGAAGGCGGTTTTGAAGTGGCCGACGGCGAACTGGTCGTGCTCGAAAACTGCCGCGTCAACAAGGGCGAAAAGAAGAATGTCGAAGAGACCGCCCAAAAGTACGCGAAGCTGTGTGATGTGTTCGTGATGGACGCCTTTGGCACCGCGCACCGCGCCGAGGCCTCCACCGTGGGCGTGGGTATGTTTGCCCCGATTGCCGCCGCCGGCATTCTGCTTACCGAAGAACTCGATGCTTTGCAAAAGGCGCTGGCCGCCCCGGCCCGGCCGATGGTCGCCATCGTTGGCGGCTCCAAGGTTTCTACCAAACTGACCGTGCTCGAGGCCCTGGCCGACAAGGTTGACCAGCTTGTGGTGGGCGGCGGCATCGCCAACACCTTCCTCGCTGCGATGGGAAAAAATGTCGGCAAGTCGCTGTGCGAGCACGACCTGATTCCCACCGCCAAGATGTTGATCGAAAAGATGGCCGCCCGTGGCGCGTCCATTCCCATCGCCGTCGATGTGGTGTGCGGCAAGCAGTTCGACGCTAACGAACCCGCCGTGCTAAAGACTGCCGATGAGGTATCTGACGACGACATGATTTTCGACATCGGCCCGAAATCGGCACAGGAACTGGCTGATATTATTGCCAAGGCTGGCACCATTGTTTGGAACGGCCCGGTTGGCGTGTTCGAGTTCGACCAGTTTGGTGAAGGCACCAAGACCGTGTCGATGGCTATCGCCAACGCGCCGGGCTTCAGCCTGGCGGGCGGCGGCGACACGATCGCCGCGATCCAGAAATACGACATCTACGACAAGGTGAGCTACATCTCCACGGCGGGTGGCGCCTTCCTCGAGTACCTCGAAGGCAAGGTCCTGCCGGCCGTGGCCATGCTGGAATCCCGCGCCCAATAAGGGCGCCTCTGAAATAGGGGGAACGAAGAGGCGATCGGCAGATGCGGATTTGTTCTCTTCAAGCTTATGTTGCGTAGAACCAAAATTGTTGCCACTTTGGGGCCGTCCTGCTCGGAGCCCAAGATGTTGGATGCGGCCATCGCGGCCGGCGTGGATGTGGTACGCCTGAATTTTTCGCATGGCACAGCCGAGGAGCATATTGAGCGCGCTGAACTGGTGCGCTCGATTGCCCGGACGCGGGGTCGCGCCGTGGGGGTTCTGGCCGATATGCAAGGCCCCAAGATTCGGGTTGGTAAATTCAAGGATGGCAAGATCAGCCTGAAACCCGGCGACGCTTTCATTCTGGATGCGGAGTGCCGTCTGGGCGATCAAACCCGAGTCGGTCTGGATTATCCAGAACTGGTGCGAGATGTGGCGCGTGGCGCGACCTTGTTGCTGGATGACGGCCGGATCGAGATGTGGGTGGAGTCGGTCGAGGGTAGCCAGATTCACTGCAAAGTGGTGCAAGGCGGTGTCTTGTCCAACAACAAGGGCATCAACCGCAAGGGCGGCGGTCTCTCGGCCGCCGCACTGACCGATAAAGATCGCGAAGACATCATTACGGCTGCCAAGCTCAAGGCCGATTTTATTGCGATCTCTTTTCCCAAGGATGCTGCTGATGTGCAGCTTGCGCGGCAACTGGTCACAGAAGCCGGTGGCAAGGCCTGGATCGTGGCCAAAATTGAGCGCACTGAGGCCATTGCCAACCTCGATGAAATCATTGCTGCGGCGGATGCCATCATGGTGGCGCGCGGCGATCTGGGCGTAGAAGTAGGCGATGCCGCTGTGCCGGCGCTGCAAAAACGCATGATTCGTGCGGCGCGTGAGCATAACAAACTGGTTATTACGGCCACGCAGATGATGGAATCGATGATTAGCAGTCCAATTCCAACCCGCGCCGAGGTGTCCGATGTTGCCAACGCCGTGCTGGATGGACCCGATGCCGTGATGTTGTCGGCCGAAACCGCGGCCGGGCAATTTCCCATTGAGGCCATTTCGGCCATGAGTCGCGTCTGCAGCGAGGCTGAAAAAGAAATGGACCCCGGCATTGGCCAAGGTATGATGGATCGCGGTTTGTTGCGGGCCGAAGAGGCGATTGCGATGTCGGCCGCCTTCACTTCGCTGCACCTGAATGTCAAGGCAATCGCTGCCATGACGCAGTCTGGCTCAACCGCGCTGTGGATGAGCCGTCTGTCGACCAAGGTGCCGATCTTTGCGTTGACTCCGGAGGTTGAGACGCGGCGCAAGGTCACCCTCTTCCGTGGCGTCTATCCGATCAATTTCCGCCCCGCCAGCAATGACCGCGACTTGTTGTTGGCCGAGGCAGAAGACGAATTGCGCCGCCGCGGAGCGGTGCGCAACGGCGACCTGATCCTGCTCACCATTGGTGAACCGATCGGCAAGCCGGGTGGTACCAACACGATGAAGATCGTGCGCGTTGGCGAAAACCGCAAAGCCTGATTTTTAACAGACACTTTTTACAGGAACGAAAAAATGGCCCTCATCTCCCTGCGTCAACTTCTCGATCATGCCGCCGAGCACGGCTATGGCCTGCCGGCCTTCAATGTCAACAACATGGAACAGGTTCAGGCCATCATGGAGGCCGCTGACAAGACCAACAGTCCGGTCATTCTGCAAGGTTCCGCCGGAGCGCGCTCCTACGCGGGCGAGCCCTTCCTGCGCCATCTGATCTTGGCGGCCCTGGAACAGTACCCACACATCCCGGTGTGTATGCACCAGGACCACGGTGCGAGCCCCGATGTCTGCTTCCGTTCCATCCAGTCTGGCTTCTCCTCGGTGATGATGGACGGCTCGCTGATGGCCGACGGCAAGACCCCGTCTTCCTATGAATACAATGTCAACACCACCCGTCATGTGGCTGAATTGGCCCATGCCTGCGGCGTCTCTGTGGAAGGCGAGTTGGGTTGCCTGGGCTCCCTGGAGACCGGCAAGATGGGCGAAGAAGACGGTCACGGTGCCGACGGCGTGTTGGATCATTCCGCGCTTTTGACCGACCCGAACGAGGCCGCAGACTTTGTGGCCAAGACCCAGGTGGACGCGCTGGCGATCGCCATTGGTACCAGCCACGGTGCTTACAAATTCACCTCGAAGCCGACCGGCGCGGTGTTGCGGATCGACCGTATTAAGGAAATCCACGCCCGTATCCCCAGCGTGCACTTGGTCATGCACGGTTCCTCCTCGGTGCCGGAAGATTGGCTGGCCGTCATCAACAGCTACGGCGGCGACATGGGTCAGACCTATGGCGTGCCGGTGAGCGAAATTGTTGAGGGCATCAAGAACGGCGTGCGCAAGGTCAACATTGACACCGACCTGCGTATGGCCTCGACCGGAGCGATTCGCAAGCATCTGGCCGACAACCGCGCTAACTTCGACCCGCGCAAGTTCTACAAGGAAGCCAAAAAGGGCATGGCCGACATTTGCGCGGCCCGCTATGAGGCCTTTGGCGCAGCGGGTCAGGCCAGCAAGATGGGGCGGATCTTCAATCTGGACGAGATGCACCAGCGTTACGCCAAGGGCGAGCTGGACGCCAAGATCAACTGATCGACGCTGGGCGCAGTCCTGTCACGCTATGGCGTGATGGGGCACGCGCTCAAACAGCGGCTGCTCAAGAACCCGTTGTGGGGGGTGACCCCGCAACGGGTTTTTTATTCGGCGCGGAGCGGTCGGGTGCCAAGCAGGACGCACCGAGGCACAGGCGGGTGTCGGCGACCCGAAACCAGACGATGGCGAGCGCGCCTGGAATGGCCAGAAACCACGCCGCCTCTCCCGTCAGCCATTGCCCAAACCAGCCAATCGCCAGACCGACACCGAGCGTAAAGACAAGCAGGATAAGGCGGCGCACCAGATTAGCCATGATTACCGGATAGAAGCGCGCGTGGTCTGCGCCATTCCAGCCGCTTGGTTATGGTGCGGGTTGAGCAGGCGGGCCGCCGCTGCCGGAGGATGCAAAGTCAGCGAGGCCGAGCCAAGGCCGGAAAACTCGACCAGGCACGAAAACGGCAAGGACGCCAACCCTTCCAACCCATCGAGCGGATGCATGCCCGTCCAAGCGCCTGTCGTCACCACATCGCCGGCCCGTAATCCGCCGGCGTGCTCGATAAGCCAGGGCAGGCAATGAAACAGGTCGCCCAGAGGTTGCTGGCCCGGGCGATCGCAGAGGCATTGCTCGCCGCCATGCACCCGGACTTGCAGGGCGTCCAGACCGAGGTCTTGCCAATCCGGGAGCGGCGTGCCGAGGATCAGGGCCCCATTGAGCAAATGATCGGCCAGACGCCAATCAGATCCGGCGGACTGGGCGTCGCCTAAACGGCAGTCAATCACCTCCATGGCTACGCAAAGATCGGCGATGGCGGCGCGGATTTCGGCAGTTTGGTAAGGCTGCGGGCGGGGCGGGAGATCCCGACCAAAGCGCACCGCAATTTCGGCCTCAAGACCGGGCCGAATGAAGAGGTCGATGGGGACGCTAGCGGGTGAATTTGGACTGCCAGCAAAAAGGCGCTGCGGCAAGATGGGTGCTGCAAAAGGCCGCGTAGCCGGGGCCGTGGCAGCGACTTTCCACGCCGTCGGGCGGGCGTCGCCCGCCAGGGTTTGCCAGACGGCGCGCTGCACGGCATACGCTTCGGCGGCGCCACGCGGACCGAAAGCGGCGGCGGCCTCAATGGGCTGACGATCATGATAGGCGGCCACGATAGCCTGAGCGTACGGTGCGAGCGACATGGGCCGCATCATACGGCGAAGGGCGCTTCTTGCGTGATAATGCGGCTATGAATGACCGTATTCAAATCCTCGACAAGCATGGGGCGCCGCTGGCACGGCTCTTGGCTGATGAAAAGCGCTGGCACCTTCCGGATGGGATCGGGGTGGGGGTCAAGTACAGCGGCCAAATTTATCCGTTGGTGAAGACGGCGCAGGGTTGGGCGATTCGGCTCGGTGGCCACCGTTATGCGCAAAAAGACTGTCGGCCAATGGCTACGGAGGTGGCGCCCGAGAATCCGCAGCCGGTTAGCACGACCGCCACCAGCGCGCCCAAGGTTATGGGGCCTGCGATGACGGGGATTGAGGGCCAATGGCTGGCCAAGGCCGAGCAGGTCGAGGCGCAGCGGGTGGAGAGCGCCGCTCGCCAGCAACAGGCCAGTAAGGCTATGGCACAGCTGCATGGCGAACTGGCGGATGCGCGTGAAGAGCAAGCACGCCTCGCGGGGCGGGTTAGACATCTGGAGGCCGATCTCGCTCAGTTGCAGCAACGTCTACGCGACGACCGGCGCTTGCAAAAGAGTGAGAATACGGTGGCTGACCTGCGCGGTCAGTTGACCCACGCGCAGCGCCAAGTGGCCGCCGCGCAGACCGTCGCGAAACAGGCCCAAGAGGCCCGAAAAACAGCTGAGGCGCGGGTGACCGCCAACAAATCTGAACTGGCCCAGCAGCGTCAGGAGGCGGCTGCCCTTGAACAGCGCCTCAAGATCTGCCTTGCAGGTACGGCCAAGGGTGCGCGGCCCGAGGCTTGGGACTGGTTTCAGGCCATCCTCCCTGTGGTGTGGCCGCGTTTAGCCATTCGTGCCGAGAGTTGGGAGATGGTGAGTCGCCACTGCACGCGCGTGGATGCTGTTTTGCGAGTGTTGCAGGCCCTCCATGACGAAGATCCAAATCAGGCCGCCTTCAGCATTGCCGACCATGGTTGGCGCGAGGTGCAAGACCACATCGCCACGGGCCGCGACGATCGTTTGCGAGTGTATTGGCGGCCACGGCCGGAGCGGCGGATTGAGGCCGTAATTTATTACAAATCCGATGACGAGGCGCAGCAGGCCTTCCATCGTGCTTTGTCTCGTGAGTCGGTTGGCAAAGCATAACGGGTCGTTCGAGAAACCCGAGTTGCCTCATCCCGCGCCGGCGAAATGCGCGCCCCTTCAACCACCAGGTTTCCTGCCTTGGCAAGAATGCCGGCTTTTTCGGCTTACCTAATGGCGGTATCGCGCCAAGATACGGATAATGCCGACCCTAATAGCCCTGTTTATTGAACTTAGCCCTTCATCCCATGCTGCCTCTCGTATTTGAAACCTCCATTCGCTCACTGCCGCTGCTTCACAAGGGCAAGGTGCGTGATATCTACGCTGTCGATGAGCAGCGAATGTTGTTGGTGACTACAGACCGTCTATCGGCTTTTGATGTCATTCTGCCCACGCCCATTCCTGGCAAGGGCCATGTCCTGACGGAAGTGGCGAATTTCTGGTTCGCCAAACTAGGCAAAATTCTCCCCAATCAATTGACCGGCGATGATCCAGAATCGGTCGTGGCTGCCGGTGAGCGTGCTCAGGTGCGCGGCCGCTCGGTGGTCGTTAGACGCCTCAAGGCCTTGCCGGTGGAAGCAATTGTGCGTGGCTATCTGGTGGGATCCGGCTGGGCGGATTATCAAAAGACTGGCCAGGTCTGCGGCATTGACCTGCCGGCGGGCCTGCGTCAGGCCGAAAAATTACCGCAGCCGCTGTTTACCCCGTCCACCAAGGCCGCGGTGGGTGAGCATGATGAAAACATTGACTTCGCCGCCTGTGAGAAACTGCTCGGCGCCGAGATGGCCGCTCGTGTTCGCGAGGCAGCCATTGCGCTGTATAGCGCGGCGGCAGAGTATGCGCTTACTCGCGGAATCATTATCGCCGATACAAAGTTCGAATTTGGTTTGGACGAAAACGGCACGCTAACCCTTATTGACGAAGCCCTGACGCCCGATTCATCGCGTTTCTGGCCAGCGGATCAGTATGCGGTCGGTAGCAATCCCCCCAGCTTTGACAAGCAATTTGTGCGCGACTGGTTGATTCAGTCGGGGTGGAACAAGCAGGCCCCGGGCCCGGATCTGCCGCCCGAAGTTGTTGCCCAGACCGCAGCCAAATACGACGAGGCCTTGCGGCGTCTGACTGGCATCTGACCGCGGCGTTTGAGAAAATCGCGCAGAGGGCCGCGCTCCTGCAGGTGCGCTGTGGCGGCGTTAAGGAGACAGGAGGCCACCCGCGGGCTGATTGTCGATTGCCGTTGTTAGAGGCCAGCCTTCGGGCGGCTGGACTTTAAAGGTTAGGCCAAGGCGGTGTGCCTAGGCGCCTACCGATTGCTTAGGACTGCGCCGGTGCTGTCCGGCGACGACATCGTAGCGGAACAGGCGGCACTCCAAGGCCCCGTTATAGAGCGGGATGCGCTGCGCTGCCTTGAGGCCAATGCCAGTAGCAAAATCTGGATCGCCAGAGATGATCCAAGCCGTCCAACCCGGAAAGCGTTTCTTCAGCGCATCGCCCAGACCCCGGTAGAGTGGAGTCATGTCTTCCGTGTGGCCGGGGTTCTCACCCTCTGCGCCCTCCTCCTCGGCTTCTCGATGGCGGTGACCGAGTCGTACCCCATAAGGCGGATTGGTGACAATCATGCCGTGCTCGGCGGGCGGTGACATCAACTGGGCATCGCCATGCGCCACGCGAATACACCAACCGACACTGGCGGCGCGAAAGTTGATTTGCGCGGCACGAACCATGTTCGGGTCTATGTCCAGCCCGTAGAGTGGCAGTTCGGTCGGCGTCTTGCGGGCTCGCTCGGCCTGATTGACGATGCGCGCCCACAGATCTGCGCGGAAGCCGGTCAGGTTCTCGAAAGCAAAATGGCGCTTCAGGCCGGGGGCCTGATTGAGGGCCATCATGGCCGCCTCCAGCAGGATCGTTCCGCCGCCCATCATCGGGTCGAGCAGCGGGGTGCCGGGTTCCCAACCGGACAGGCGCAACATCCCGGCGGCGAGGTTCTCGTTGATCGGCGCGGCGGAAGGCTCGATACGATAACCGCGTCGGTTAAGTGGCACGCCGGCCAAATCAAGATAGAGAGTGTACTCATCGCGATTGATATAGATGAGGACAGGCACATCGGGCTCGCGCGTATTGACGCTGGGTCGTTCGCCGGTATCGGCGCGGAAACGGTCGCAGATGCCGTCCTTGATTCGCAGGGTGACAAAGTTGAGGCTCTTGAGCGGGCACTCGTGGGCCACGGTGTGAACAACAAGGGTCTTGTCGTGGCTGAACCAGCGCGACCACGGAAGCGTCAGGGCGGCGTTGTACAGATCGTCTTCGTCCTGGTAGGTGCCGTAGTCAATGAGCCAAAGGACGCGGATGGCCAACCGACTCCACAGACAGACCTTCCAGGCCTGCGGCATGGGCGCCTCAAAGTGGGCGCCCCCACGCCCGGCGACGGCATGGTCACAGCCCAGTTCGGTGAGTTCGCGCGCCAGTTCAGCCTCAAGTCCACGCGGGCAGGGCGCAAAGAAAGTGAGTAACTGCTTCGCGCGTGCATCAATCTCTTCTTCACTTTTTCGTTTTGCAGAGGCCGAATCGCGGGGACGGACCGGATGTTTTGGAGGCGCTGCGGTGGCCGGTTTCGTAGCCTCGAGGACCGCCGCCCCGCCTCGCTCTGGCGGGCGCGCATGACGCCGTGGAACCTCGGCCGCGTCGCGCTGGGGCGCGGGTTTAATCGTGATGGTGGGCGCTGCGCTGTCATCGTCACGCCTCGCTTTGGCTGGACGCGGGGCCGCGGTGCTTGTGGGCGCGCCGGGCCGCTGCCGATTGGGCAGATGGCGGCCACGAATAGGCGAGTGTTTACTCTTTTCAGAGACCTCTTCCTTATTGGCTTTTATCGCGATCTTTTTGCGCGGGGGTGGCGTTTCTTGGGTCATGGTGCGTTTAGGGCTTCGATGGAGAGGGCGGGGTATCCGGCGCAAAGGTGAGTCGGGCAGCCAAGGCGGTCGTTACGGTAACACGACCTTGATCATCGACGCGAAGGGCGTGCGTAATGCCGGTTTTTCGCGCCATGGCTTGCCAATCTTGAGGGCCGGCAACGAAGAGCGGCTTGGAGAGCGCGTCGGAGCGGGTACCGGCTTGGGGCCCTGCGGTCAGGACGGTAAGCGCTTGGGTATGGGTAACCGGTGCCCCGCTCCGAGGGTCGAGCAAGTGACAGTAGCGCCGGCCATCTCGTTCGAAAAAGCGTTGGTAATCGCCCGAGGTGCCAATCGCCTCGCCATCGTGCAGGTCGAGTTCGGCCAAAATGCCTGGCCGGCGCGGGTGCTGAATAGCGATGTGCCAAGGACGGTCGCCGCGTTGGCCAAGGGCCATGACATTGCCGCCGATGTTGACCAAGGCGTTGCGGATGCCGGCTTCACGCAGTTTACGGGCGGCCAGATCGAGGGCATACCCCTTGGCGTAGCCGCCCAAATCAATCCGCACAGCGGGGTTGCTGCTGCGGATTTGTCCCTTCGCGATGACAAGATCGGTCAGACGAGGTTGTGCGCGCGTGAGGCGGGTCTGTTCCGCCGCGTCCGGCAACCGGGCCACAAAGGTGTCGGTGTGAAAACCCCAGAGGCGAACCAGATTGCCGATGGCGGGGTTGAACAGGTGATCGGAAGCGATGGCGAGGTCACGCGCCCCGGCAATGGCGGTCGCCAGTTCGGCATCAATGGGCGCGCTACGACCCGCAGCCAAGGCGGCGTTGATGGTTTCCAGCGGCCCGGATTCCCACGGATGCCAAGCTCGGTGCAGGCGATCGAATTCGCCGAGGACGGTTTGTAGGGCTTGGTGCGCTGCGCCCTCCTCCACACCGTACACTGTTACCTCGACCTGGGTACCAAAGACGAAGGATTGTTGCTTGTGTACCGGTTCGGGGCGGTTGCACGCCGTCAGCCAAACGGTTGATGCAAGCAACAGCCAACCCAAAACGCCACGGCTTAGGCGCATCGCTGCTCCAAGGCAGCGACGAACATGGCCGCCACATTGAAGCCGGTCTGTGCCGTAATCTCGCGGAAACAGGTTGGGCTGGTGACATTGACCTCGGTCAGGCAAGCGCCGATTACATCGAGGCCCACCAGCAACAAGCCCTCGGCCTTGAGTTGTGGACCCAAGGTGCGGGCTATTAGCCAATCGTGCTCGGTCAAAGGGCGCGCCACGCCCGTGCCGCCGGCCGCCAAGTTGCCTCGGGTCTCGCCCGCTGCCGGGATGCGCGCCAAACAATAGGGCACCGCTTCACCGTCGATCAGCAGGATGCGCTTGTCGCCCTCAACAATCTCGGGCAGATAGCGCTGCGCCATCACCGTTTGCGTGCCATAGGCCGTAATGGTTTCCAGAATGGCGCTGACATTCACATCATCCGCCCGCAGGCGGAACACCGAGGCCCCACCCATCGCATCGAGCGGCTTCACCACGATGTCACCCTGCTCTGCGTGAAAGCGCCGTAAGCGCGCCATGTTCGCACTCACCAGCGTTGCTGCGGTGAACTCGGCAAAGCGGGCAATGGCCAGTTTCTCGTTGAAATCGCGCAAGGCTTGGGGCCGGTTGAACAC
>SXTL01000054.1 GCA_005790965.1 Burkholderiales bacterium
CGAGCGACCTTGCAGCCAGGCGCGACATTGGTTGACCCAGCCCATGAGTAGCGGCGCCAGGAAGATGGCGACGAGGGTCTGGAAGATTTGCAGGAGGATGCCAGTTGTCATGGAGTCACCGCGTAAAGACAAGCAGGAAGAGCAGCGTGGCGAAGCTGTAGATCAGGTACCACTGGATGCGGCCGTGCTGCAGCTTGCCGATGTGGCCGGACAGCCAGCCGACCATGTTGGCGATCGGCTGGTAGAGCAGCGTCCACAGTCGGTCGTGGCTTTCGCCATGATATTTCGGCTGGCGGTCGAACGGGTCCGGCATCTGGCGTTCGACACGCATGAACGATTCGAAAATCTGCCGGATCGGCTGACCAAAGCCTTCTGCACTGTCCTGCATGCGGGCGTCCTGTTCGGGATAGCCACAGTCCCACGGGTCGGCCCGGCGTACGCGGCCGTGATAGACCCACTTGACGCCGAAAAACACCAGCAGGGTGATCGCGGCGATCACAATCAGAAACAGGACAGGCGCATAACTCGCGCGCTCGGCCGACACCGGCGCCAGCAACAGCCAGTTGCCGTCGTTGACCATGGTCTGACTGAGCAGCAGGCGGGTCACCGGCTTCAGCCAGTCGATAACATGAGCCGGGAACAGGCCAAGCAGGACGCAGCCCAGCGCCAGCCAGATCATACCAACGCGTTCGGGCCAGCCGGCCTCGTGGGCGTGCTTGAGATTCTCGGCACGGGGTTGACCAAGGAACACTACACCGAAGAATTTCACCATCACATAAGCAGCCAGTGCGGCAGCTAGGGCGATGGACGCCGCAGCAACCGGAATCACCATGTTGAGATAACTATGGGTCAGGTCTGGCGTAAGCAGGAAGGCCTGCAACAACAGCCATTCGGACACGAACCCGTTCAGCGGCGGCAGGCCAGCGATGGCCAGCACGCCGACCAGCGTCAGCCACGCTGTCCACGGCATGTTCCGGATCAGACCCCCCAACGCGCCCATGTGACGCACACCTGTGGCATGCAGCACCGAGCCGGTGCCGATGAACAGCAGTCCCTTGAAAAAGGCGTGGTTGATCGCGTGATAAAGCACGGCGGTGAGCGTCAACGCCGCCAGCCCGCCCTTGCCATCAGCAAAGAAAATCAGCGTGAGTCCGAAGCCGGCCAGCAGGATGCCGATGTTCTCGATCGACGACCAGGCCAGCAGGCGTTTCATGTCTGACTGCACGGCGGCGAAGATGACGCCATACAGCGCCGTAACCAGACCCAGCGTCAGTGCCAGGGTGCCCCACCAGGTAAGCTGGATGTTGAGCAGGTCGAAGGTGACGCGCAGCAAACCATAGATGGCCGTCTTCAGCATCACGCCGGACATCAACGCCGACACCGGCGACGGTGCGGCCGGGTGCGCCTCGGGCAGCCAAATGTGCATGGGCACTAGGCCGGCCTTGGCACCAAAGCCGAACAAGGCAAGCAGGAAAGCGGCCGAGGCCCAGAACGGCGTCAGCTCGGCCGAACGCATATAGTCGAATGTATAGGCTCCCTGACCACCTTGCAGGGCACCGAAGCAGAGCAGCAGCGACACCGCGCCGATATGAGCGATCAGCAGGTAGAGAAAGCCAGCTTTGCGAATATCGGGAATCTTGTGGTCGGTGGTGACTAGGAAGTACGACGACAGCGCCATCACTTCCCAGGCCACCATGAAGGCATAGGCATCATCGGCCAGCAGCACCAGCACCATGCCGGCCAGAAACAGGTGATACCAGAGCGACAGCAACGACAGCGCGCCGGCATCCATGCTGCGGAAGTAGCCCATGCCGTAGATGGTGACGCCGAACGCTGCTCCGCCGAGCAACGCCATGAAGAAGCCGGACAGCGCGTCGAGCCGAAGGTGAATGGGCAGGTCAGGCAGGCCGATGGGCAGGATGAAATGCGCTCCACCGCCGGCCATGCCCACCGCACCGACCACGGCAATGGCCAGTGCACCCAGTGCGCCGAGCGGAAAAATCAGATCCGTGATGAGGGTGCCGTCGCGCCGGAATGTCAGGCTGGCGCCGCCCAGCACCAGCCAGAACAGCACCAGGCCCCAGGCCCATTGAAGGGGAATCAGATCGTACATGGCAGGCTCATCGTTGTTATTTGCTGTGTTGGGGGGACGCGCAGATCAGTTGTTAATAGTCCCTCACGCCCGTGAGGGTTTCAAGGCGCAAAACAGGTCGTCAGCACCCTTGTCACCAAGTCGCTCATAAATAGCGGTAATGGCTTGGTCCTCGGTGGCGAAGATGTTTTCCTGGCCGATCAGGTCGAACAGGCCGGTGTGACGCATCACATCAAGGACCTGTTTCTTCAGGCCCGAGAAGACGATCTGCATGTTGCCGTCGCGCAAACGCGTCACCAAGTGATGCACCACCTCCTCGCCCGAGGCGTCGAGCTGGTTGATCGCGTCGCCCACCACCAGAACATACTCGGCGTTTGGCTTAGCTGCTACGGCCTCTAGGATGGTGTCCTCGAAGAAGGCAATGTTGGCGAAATAGAGCGAACCATCAAAACGCATGGCGATGATGTGGTCGCTAGTGGGAATGCCCGGGTTCACCTTAACATCGCGAAGGGTGCCATCCTTGTAGCGGCCCAGTTGGGCTACACGCGGCTCCATGGTGCGGTATAGGTAGAGCAGGATAGCGAGTCCGGCGCCGACCATGATGCCATTGTCCAGATGCGGAGCGAAGAGCAGAGTGGCGATAAAGGTGGCACCCGCTGCGATGCCATCGTGGCGGCTGGCGTGCCAGGCATGCTTGACCGCCTCAAAATTCACTAGGCCGATCACTGCCATGATGATGATGGCGGCCAGCACGGCTTGGGGCAGATGGTAAAGCAGTGGCGTCAGGAACAGCAGCGTCAACAGCACAAACAGCGTGGTGATCACGGCTGCCAGGCCTGTTTTCGCCCCAGCGTTGAAGTTCACCGCCGAGCGCGAGAACGACCCTGACACCGGAAAAGCCTGGGTAAAACCACCGACAATGTTGGCCAGGCCTTGGCCGATCAGCTCTTGGTTCGGGTCTACTTTCTGTTTGGCCTTGGTGGCCAGCGCCTTGGCGATGGAGATGGCCTCCATAAAACCAACGAGCGAAATGACGATGGCCGCCGAGAGCAGTGAGCCAATCGCGCCTAAGTCCAGGCTGGGCATGGACACCGACGGCAAGCCCTCGGGAATGGCGCCCACTACCTCGCCGCCGCCTACCAGCTTAAAGCCGTCGCCCCTGACTGCGCGGAGGCTATAGGTATGGCCGTCGCCGGTCATGCCAGCCGGCACCCGGTCGGCGGGATACACCGTGTGCACGCCATCAGTTCCTGTCGCTAGCGCCACCGGCACCTTGCGCAGCGCCTTCTTTAACTTGCTGGCCTCTTCTTCGGCCTGCTTGGCGGCGATGTCGGCCATATCCAGTTCATATTCCAGACGCGCCGCCTCCGGGCTGTGCTTGCCCTTCTCGCGCTGTGCAGCGGTTAGTGCGCCTGCCTTGACGGCCTTGGCGGCAGCCATATCGTCCTGACGCTTTGCAGCGGCAGCCACTCCCTCGACCATGGCGCGCAATTCGGGATCAGCGATCTGATCCATGCGGCCCGCGGCATTTTTCTCAAAGCCAATCGCGAACGACAGCACCGTGGTCACTACCACAGCGATCAGCACACCCGGCCACTTCGGCTTGAACTTCTTAATTACCCACATCAGGGCGATACCCAGCGCGCCCATGGCCAAGGTCGGCAGATGCGTATCGCCGATCTGCATCGCGACTCCCCAGATGTCTTTCATGAAGCTCTCCGAGCGGCCCATGGGCACACCGAACAGTTTTGACACCTGCGACAAACCGATAATGATCGCCGCCGCATTGGTGAAGCCGACGATAACTGGATGCGACAGAAAGTTCACCACCACACCCAGTTTGAACAAACCCAAAGACAACTGCACCACGCCGACCAGCAAAGCAAGCAGAATGGCCAGCGCGATGAACTGTGCCGAACCCGACGCGGCCAGCGGCGCCAGCGACGACGCTGTCAGCAACGACACCACAGCCACCGGACCGGTCCCCAGATAATTACTGGATCCAAACATGGAAGCGATAGCTACCGGCAAAAAAGCAGCATACAGACCGTAGTAGGCGGGCATCCCCGCCAATTGCGCGTAGGCCATCGACTGCGGGATCAGGACTAGAGCGACTGTGATGCCGGCAATGAAGTCCGGCTTGACCGTGTCAATCTTGAGCGGAAACCAGCGCAGGAAAGGCAAAAAGCGGGCGATATTGTTCATGATGAGGTTCTTCTAGGTTTCTTCGGGCAAGTTGGGGTGGTCGGAGGCCGCAACCAGCGGACAATCGAGACGCATCCATGGGTCCTGTCCTTCGGCGGCCCATGCGGAAGGGCGCCCGACCACGACGGAAACGATGCATTCGTGGCGATGGGCGTGGCCGACCACATCCTTGGCCTTCAGATTGGCCACTGGAGTCAGCCGAACGGCGGCACCGGCCAGATTGAGCGCATCAAGACGGGATTGCATCTCGGCCCAATCCGAGCGACCAGGGTCGGCCAGCACCTCCAGCTCCGCCTCCATGCGCCGACACAGACCCGAGGCAACTGCAAGCAGGCGCTCCACCGGCGAGGCGAGGCGCAGAGCAAGCAAGACGCGACGCTTGGTCACAGCAAATCAAGTGCGGCAACGGGTGAGAACCCAGCAGGATGGCTCGTGAAGCACATCGGCCGGCTGGGCGATGCTTTGGAATAAGTCTGACAAAAAATCGAACAAGGCACGCATGGGTGTCTCCAGGAAAATTTGCAAACACCGAAGCAGGAACCGTGCCACCCCAAGACTTAACAACAAGCTATTGTTTTTAAGGAAATTATTTCTAACAATGAAATCGTGACAAAACCTTAGCATTTCATCGTGCAACATAAAAAGCCCTGAACTCAATAGGACTACAAGAAAACAACAAGTTAGAAAAAATCCGGCTTGTTGCGTACTGCAACAAAAGATAAACTTGCAACATGCGCTCGCTGCAAGGAAAGATCATCCTCGTTTATCTGGCCTTGGCCGCCCTCGCGGTGGGCTTGTCCCTGATCGCTTTGCTAGAAATCAACCTGATCGCCCGCAAGACAGAGGCTGGCAGCAAAGTTGCCGAATTTTTCGACGCCACACTGGAATTGCGCCGGTTCGAAAAAAATCATTTTCTCTACGGTCAGCCGCAGGACTTGCAGGAGAACACTCACTACGCCCGCCTTGCAATAGACCTACTCCAGCGTGATCGAGAAGCCTTCGTCGCCCTGATCAGCCCAACCGGAGCACTCAACCTAGAGCACGACCTGACTCGCTATGGCCGGCTGATGGCCGCACACGCTCAAAGCCCTGACAACGAAACACTTGCAACCGAAGTGCGTGCCCTCGGCTATCGCATTGTCACCGCAGGCGAAACCCTTGCAGCAAAAGAACGCCAGAACCTGCGCGACGCTCTCGCCAAGCACCAGCGCAACTTGCTCGTCTCGGTCTCTGCGGTGGCTGGCTTGCTCCTGCTCGCGGGACTTTTCCTTGGGCGCTGGGTCACTCGGCCGCTCAAAGAGATGGAAGCCAGCATGGAGGCCGTCGCCCATGGCCAACTCACCCGCTTGAGTCTGGACATCAGCGAGCGTGAACTGGCCTCGCTGACCCAAGCTTTCAACCATGTCCTCGACGAACTTGAACGGCGCCAGCACACGCTGGTTCGGGCGGAGAAACTTGCCTCGCTCGGCACCTTGCTGTCGGGCGTCGCACATGAGCTGAACAATCCGCTGTCGAATATTTCCAGCACAGCACAAATTCTCAACGAAGACGCCAATTTCGCATCTGAAATACACCGCGAGCTCCTCACCGATATCGACCATGAAACGCGCCGCGCGGCCACCATCGTGCGTTCGCTGCTCGATTACGCACGCGACCGTAATTTCCACAGCCAGCCGGTCGATCTGGCCGAACTAATTGAAGAAACCCTGCGCTTCCTGAAAACGCTAAAACCCACCGGCGTCGAAATGAAGCTTCATGTGCCGGCCGGACTGACTGTTGCCGCCGACCGGCCACGCCTCCAACAAGCCCTGCTCAACCTAATCAAGAATGCCCTCGAAGCCATGGGCAACTATGGCGAATTGAGCATTGAAGTCTGCCGCCGCAAGGCCGGCCTGAGCGACGAGGCAACCATGCTCGCCGGCAGTTGCCGTCCCGGCGCAGCCGTGGTGGATCTGACCGTATCCGACACCGGCCCCGGCATCCCACCCGAGGCGGTGCCGCGCATCTTCGACCCCTTCTTCACCACCAAACCAGTTGGCTACGGCAACGGCCTCGGTCTGTTCATCGTTCATGAAATCATCGATGAGCACGGTGGTTGCATCGGCGCAGAGAACCTGCCAGAAGGTGGCGCCCGCTTCTCCATTCGCCTGCCCATCGGCGATCCACAAACCACTCAACCCAAGCATTCAACCCAATGACCGCCCGCCTCCTCATCGTCGACGACGAAAAAATCGCCCTGCGCAACCTCGAGCATGTACTCACAAAAGAGGGGTACGAAGTTACTGCCACTCTGAGCGGCAGTCAGGCTCTGAGCTTGCTCGACAGTCAGCCGTTCGATGTGGTTCTGACCGACCTAAAGATGGACAAGGTCGATGGCATGCAGGTACTGCGCCGCTGCAAGGCCCAGCATCCAGATATCGAAGTCATCATGATCACTGGCTTCGCCACGCTAGAATCGGCCGTTGCTGCCATGAAGGAAGGGGCTTTTCATTATGTCGCCAAGCCTTTCCGCTTGGACGAAGTGCGCAAGACGGTGGCCGAGGCAGTGGAGAAAATCGGCCTCAAACGCGAAAACCAGGCCCTGCGCGAGCAGCTTTCCGCCTTTCAGGGTAAGACCCGCATCATCACCCGCGACGGCCCCATGCAGAAACTGCTCGACATGGCCCGGCAGGTCGCGCCCACCGGTTGCAATGTCCTCATCTCGGGCGAGTCGGGCACCGGCAAGGAACTCTTCGCCCGCTACCTGCACGAGCATGGCGCCCACCCCAACGGCCCCTTCATTGCGGTCAACTGCGGCGCCTTCAACGAAGAACTGTTGGCCAACGAACTGTTCGGCAGCGAGAAAGGTGCCTTTACCAGTGCGCCCGGCAAACAAGGTCTCATTGTCACCGCCCACGGTGGCACTCTGTTCCTCGACGAAATCACCGAAATGCCGCCAGCCATGCAGGTCAAGCTGCTGCGCGTCATTCAGGAACGCGAAGTGCTACCGCTCGGCGCCACCAAATCGATCAAGGTCGATGTTCGCTTCATCGCCGCCAGCAATCGCGATATGAAAACCTGGGTTGCCGACGGCCGCTTTCGGCAGGATCTATGGTTCCGTCTCAATGTGGTTAACCTGCACATCCTGCCGTTGTCACAGCGGCGCGAGGACATCCCGCTACTGGCTCAGCACTTTCTCGCCCGCTCCGCACCGCCGATGGGTAAGACCCTCCACACTTTTTCAGAAGAGGCCATGGCCCTGCTGAAAACCTACGACTTCCCTGGTAATGTGCGCGAACTGGAAAACATCGTCGAACGCGGCGTCGCCCTTTGCCAGGGTGATCGCATCGAGGCCGCCCATCTGCCCGACGACCTGCGTGACCTTACCATCCGTGCCTTCCGCCGCAAAGACGGCCAGGTACCGACGCTGGAAGAGCAAGAGCACGACTACATCCTGTGGGTGTTGGATGAAGCCAACGGTAACCAGACCCTCGCCGCGCAAATGCTCGGCATCGACCGGGTCTCGTTGTGGCGGAAATTGAAGCGGTTCAATGTAACGAAAGCCGAATAGGCGGCGCAGGGCATAAAGCAGCGAGCAGACCGGGAGCGGTTCATTCGAGCGCTTTCCCAGCTATTGCAAACCTCAACACCTGACAAGCCAGACTCGTCGCGAGCTCCATAATAATCAGCGTGTTACATCTGGCACGGACTATGCTTAGGTTCATCCACCTACCTTGCTCCGGAGTTTACCGTGTCGCTCGCCGCTCCTTCTGCTTCCCGCGTAGCGCTTTATCTCGACACCCCTCTGTCGCGAGACTTAATGGCGCAGGTGCTCGAGCACTGCCGGACAATGAAAGCGAGCCTGCTTTGTCTCGCGCCACCACCCCGCCACCTAGCGGTGTCAAGGCTTGAGCCACACCTTGGCGCCCTGGCTGAAACTCAGATCGAATGGGACATCCAGGGTATTGAGAACGATCAGGCCAACCCGTTTCGTGACCTCGAAGGGATTGCGCTGTTGGTATGCGATGGGGCTTCAGCCCTGGCCCGCTATCACGGCGCGCTGCCGGCACCTCTGCGGGTGTTGCTAAACCCGGAGACCCGCATTGCACACAACCCTCTCAGACCCGAAATAACGGTCGACTGGCTGGCGCCGCGCTTCAACCGGGGTTTCTAAAACTCATTGCGGATCCGCTTGTAGCCGCGTACCAGTTCCAGGTTGGCCTGGGCAACACTTTCCGAGAACCCGGCCTGGTCCGGGGTCACCGGGGTGATGGTCGCCAGCTCGGCGTCAGAGTGGATGTTGCTGGTCGAGGGGATGTAGAAACCGGGCGGCACATGACAGCCTTCGACGACCGAGTTGTGGCGCACCACCGAACCCTCGCCCACTTCGCAATTGAACAGCACCGAATTGAATCCGATAAAGCAGTTGTCGCCCACCGTGCAAGGGCCGTGCACGATGGAGCGGTGGGCGATGGAGGTGCCGCGCCCGATGCGCACGCCACCGCCGGCCTTGCAGTGGATGACGACGCCATCCTGAATGTTTGAGTTGGCACCAATCACGATTGGCTCCATATCGTCGGCTTCGTTCACCTCGTCGGCACGGATGACGGCATAGGGGCCGATAAAGACATTTTCTTCAACAATGACCTTGCCGCAGAGGATTGCCGTGGGGTCGACAAACGCCGTTTCGTGAACAACGGGTACATCGCCATTGGGGTTGCGTCGAATCATGGGAACTCCAGTAAGAACAATGTCAGGAATTATGCGTGCATCAACAACACCCGGCCAGAAATAAATACAACTTATCAGGATGCCTGCATCTACTTGGTAGAATTGCTACGCATAGCAACGCTAGTGTTGCTTTTTGTAATTGTTATCTGCCGGCTGGGAACAAACCAGCCTTTGTTGATGGGCCCACCGAATGACGAATCCTCTGCTGCTCCGCCTGTTCCCCTTCCTTGCCTGGTTTCCCATTAGCACCACCCTGTTGCGCGGTGACATGATCGCTGGCATCACCGGTGCGTTGGTGTTAGTGCCCAAGGCAATGGCGTATGCGCAGCTCTCCGGTCTACCCATTTATTACGGCTTGTATGTCGCCCTGGTCCCGGCGGTTCTGGGCGCACTATGGGGATCGTCGCGGCAGCTTTCCACGGGTCCGGTGGCCATCGTTTCACTGATGACAGCAGCTGCCATCACCCCCTTTGCCGTACCGTTCTCGGAAGAGTTCATCGGCCTGGCCTTGGTGCTGGCCTTCCTGGTCGGCCTGATCCAGTTTTTGCTGGGGGCTTTTAAGCTCGGCACCATCGTCAACTTTGTGTCGCACCCGGTCATCCTCGGCTTCATGAACGCGGCGGCCATCATCATTGCCTTGTCGCAACTGGATATGCTGCTGGGCATCCCCAAAGGCCGCAGCGATTCCTTCTTGTTCGATATTTGGGAAATGTTCGGCTATCTGCCGCAAACCCATCTCCCTACTTTGGCCATGTCGGCCTTTGCCCTGGCACTGATGCTTGGTCTGAAAAAGATCCATTCCCTGTCCAAGCTCTCCGTTCTGATTGCCGTCGTTGTCACGATTATCGTTAGCGCCAGCATCGAATTCGAACACAAGACCCACGGCAGCGCCGATCAGATCGCCGATCAAGCCACGCAGCAAATGGCCCGCGATTACATCACCGCCGATCGGCTCATCCAATCCATGAATGTCCAGGCCACCGAACTTTCCAGCCAAATGCGGGATGCCAGCAAGGTGCACGATGTCCGCACGGTGACCGACCTGGAATACACCATCGACCTCATGAAGATGGACCTCCAAACCCTGGAGACCGAAAACAAGGGGCGAATGCATGCCATGCGCAAGCTTCAATTCGCACGCAGCGAGGGCCATGATGACGCCGCTACGAAGCTCTTCCTAGAAGGCCAGGTGCCGGCCGGCATTGCAACAGATGGCCGTCTCTGGCATATCAAAAAAATTGAAAAAGGCGACTTGAAGCTGGTCGGTGGTGGTGATGTGGTCGGCAATATCCCCGCCGGTTTACCCGCCTTCCGCATTCCCCCGCTATCTCTGGACACGCTTGTGGCGTTACTCTCGGCCGCCTTTGTGATCGCTCTGGTCGCCTTCATGGAATCCATTTCCATGGCCAAGGCTCTAGCTGCGCAAACCAAACAGCGCCTAGATCCAAATCAGGAATTGATTGGTCAAGGCCTGGCCAATATCGGCGGCTCTTTCTTCCAGTCTTACCCGGCGTGCGGCTCTTTTACAGGCTCGGCCATCAACCTGCAGGCCGGTGCCAAAACCGGGTTCGCCATGGTGTTCAACGGCCTATTCGTGGCGGTCACCCTGTTGCTGTTGACGCCTTACCTCTACCACCTGCCCAAGGCGACCTTGGCCGTTATCATCCTGCTGGCCGTTACCAGTCTGATCACACCCAAGGCGCTGAAACATACTTGGCAGGCCAGCCGCACCGACGGCATCGTGGCCCTGACCACCTTCATCATTACCCTCTTGGCCGCGCCGCATCTGGACAAGGGCATCATGATTGGCGCGGTTCTGGCCATCCTGCTCTTCCTGTATCGTACCATGAAGCCGCGCGTCGCAATTCTCGGTCGGTTTGGCGATGGCACCCTGCGCGACATCAAGGTGAACCCGAATCTGGCCACCAGCAAACATGTGGTCGCCATGCGCTTCGATGGTTCGCTTTACTTTGCCAACATCGCCCACTTCGAAGATGCCGTGCTGGAGGCGGTTGCCGACCACAAAGACGCCAAGTATGTCCTAGTCGTCGGTGATGCCATTAACCAGCTCGATGCATCTGGTGAAGAGGTGGTGCATCACTTGGTTGAGCGCCTGCGCGACTCCGGGGTCGAGATCCTCTTCTCTGGCTTGAAAAAGCAGATTCTCGATGTCATGCGTGCCACCGGCCTGCTCGAATTTATCGGCAGCCATAATATGTTTGCCACCGAAAATCAGGCCCTGTCAGCCATTTATGAGCGACTTGGGGAAGAGGCGGCAGACGATCTGCTGTGCCCGATGCCCTCCAACTGGAAGAACACCTAACGATTCTTAACCGGGCGGCTCGGGCCGCCTCCCCTGTGCGCAATAAAGGAGAAACCCATGATTGCCGGCCATGTAGCAGATATAACGGTCCCTTTAGATGAGTATCCAGCGGTCGGCCTGACCGCCACCTTGCACGACGCCTTCCAGGCGCTAACAAATCAAGCGCACAAAGCTGGGCATCCCTATCGCCATGTCCTCGTGCTCAACCCTAACAACGAATTGGTCGGCCTAATCGGGATGCGGGAACTCCTACACGGACTGTTTCCCGACTATCTGCGCAGCCATGAGCACCGCCATTTTGAAGGCGCATCCAGCGAAGTGGCCAGCCTGACGACCATCTGGAGCGATACCTGCGATGCACAATGCCCGGTCGCCGCGCAACGCCCCGTTCGCGACTTCATGGGCCCGATTCGCGGACCAATCGATAGTCAGGCCCCCATTACCTTGGCGGCCTACCTCATGGTCGACCACCAAACCAGCCTGCTACCCGTGATCGATCAGGGCCGTGTTATCGGCGTTTGCCGTTTAACCGATGTTTTTCAAATAGCCTACGAGCATATCCATCATGGCCAACAATAATCACTCATCCATAGCCATTGCTCCGGAAAAATCCAGTCTCAACCGGAGCAAACTAGGTTTCTTGCTGTTAGGCATAGCCATCTTCCTGGGTATTTATTTTTCCCCGCCTTGGTCAATCGCCGTTGACCCTACCGGTAAGGCCTTCGTACTCAGTCCTGAGGGCAAGGCCGCGATCGGTTTATTTTTGATGGCCGGCATCTGGTGGGTGTTTGAGGTTATTCCCATCGGAGTCACCGCCATTGCCATCGGCGTATTCCAGGTACTGTTCGCCATCCGCCCAGCCAAAGAAGCCTTCCGGGACTTCATGGATCCCTCGGTGATGTTTATCTTCGGTTCCATGGTAGTTGGCTTGGCCTTTACAAAATCCGGCCTAACCAAACGCCTAGCCTACAAGATGCTGACCGTAGCCGGTGAAAACACCAATATGATTTTGCTCGGCACCCTGATTGTCACCGCCGCCCTCGCACATGTCATGGCCCACACCGCCGCAGCCGCGACCATGTTCCCAATATTGCTAGCCATCTACGCCCTGTACGGTGAAGGCGACAAGCCAACCCAGTTCGGCAAATCCCTGTTTATCGGCATGGCTTATTCGGCGGGTGCAGCCAGCATCATCACTTTCCTTGGCTCGGCTCGCGCACCGGCCGCTGCGGGGATGTACAAGGAATTCACCGGTAACGATATCGCCTTCTTCGATTTACCCCTCTACATGGCGGCCCTCGGCTGGATCATGGTATTTCTAATCTGGGTCTACCTCATTACCTTTATGAAGCCCGAGAAAAAAGAGATTGCCGGCTTAAAGAGTAAGGTTAGCAAACTTGCCTCCGCCCTGGGCCCCATCACCCACAAGGAAAAAATCGTGCTGGCCTGCGTTGTTGGCGTGGTGCTCCTGATGGCCGGGCAGTCTTTCCTGCCGGAGTTAAGGAGTATCGACCGCTCAGCCCTAATCCTGACCTCCACCCTGCTCTTTTTTATCCTCGGCGTCCTAACCGTTGAAGATTTGGAGGAGATCCCCTGGAACATTGTCCTTCTATTCTCCGGCGCCATGTCGATCGGCTTCTGTCTTTGGAAAACAGGCGCCGCACAGTGGATGGCCGTCGAGTGGCTGGGTCTGCTACAAGATGCGCATTGGTGGGTGTTCGTGATGGGTTTCGCCGCTTTCGTACTGGTCATGACCAACTTCATCATGAATGTGGCCGCCATTGCCATCTCATTGCCCGTGTCGCTGGTGATTGCCCAGTATTTAGGCGTAGCCCCCGAAGTCATCATGTACGCCTCGCTGGTCACCGCCGGGATGCCTTTTATGCTGTTGATCGGCGCGGCGCCCAACGCAATCGCCTACGACTCGAAGCAATTCACTACCGGTGAATTTTTCCGTCACGGCATAGCCATGAGCGTCATCCTGCTTGTCGTTTTGGGCCTGACCATGGTCACTCTCTGGCCCCTGCTGGGCATGCCTATCCTGGCGAAATAATTCCGATCAAATGGCTTCCAGCGACCGATTACCCCAATTCAACACGCAGGTGCGTTGAGCCATTTTGGTCGCCAGATCCGGGTGTTCGGCCCGGATAACGCTGGCGGCAAAATCACTCATGAAGCGGGCCTTGAGTTCAGCGCGGGCGCGGTCGACGCCAATTTCATCGTAAGGCGCCGAGGCCAGCAGGAGGAAGCCATCATCGGGGATACGCCCGCCTTGCATATTCGATTTGATAATTCCCGCTGCCTTGCGGAGGGGATCGGCTAGATCGGGGCTGTAGGGGCCAATGATGAGGGCCTGGTTGGGCATATGCAGCCAGTCAAAGCCCCGCCCGATGCAGATCATCCATTCGCCGTGCTCCAGTTCGAGCGTGCGCTCGGTCTGGCGCACTTCAGCGATGTGATCGAGGTTCCCCAGCAGCAGCGGCAGCAAATCGGCCCGCACCTGCGCGGGCATATCCGGGAACAATTGCGTCAGGCACGGTAGCAGGCTGTCACGATCGGCCGCGCCCAGTTCAGCCAGATTCAGCACTTCACCCTGCGTGCCGTGCAGGATGAGGGCGTCTTCATCCGTCTCGAAGCCGCAGACCAAGGGATACACCGTGCCATGCCCGCTGCCAAACAAGGCCTCGACCTGCGCCTTGATCTCAAAGGTGTGAGCACGGGCGTCATGAGTGCAATAGTTGAAACCCGCGCAACCGCGGTGCTCACTGCCTTTTGAATAGTGATAGGTCATCATCATCAAACTGCGCCGCCCCGCCTTGACGACCTTGGTGACGGCATCGGTAATGGTTTCGCCTAAATGTGGCCATCCGAGATTGAACATGCCGCCCAAATTGCGGAATGGCTGAATGATGCCCGCCGGGGTGTTGGTCGCAATGGGGATGTTAATGCGCCCGTCCATGCATTTCATGACCAAGATCGCCGTGGGGTGTTCGGCCAGGTAACGCTGGCGGGCGAGCCAAGCCTCGGGCTTGCTAAACTCAAGGGCATGACGATGCGCAAGATCGAATAACCCGTCGATACGCTCGACGATGGGGCGGGCAGGCATGATGACTCCGCAATAAAAATGGAATACCGACAGCTTATTCCACTGCGAATACAATACAAGCGCCAGAACGATTGAAGAGAAAAACCATGCCGCCCAGCCACGCTCACCTTGACCCTGCCGTCCTCCTGCGTCCCTTCCTGGCCTGGCAAGGGTGGTGGCCGCGCGTCAATCGCGACACGGTCAAGGATGACGCCATGGCCGGACTAACCGGGGCCATGATCGTGCTGCCGCAGGGCGTGGCCTTCGCCACCATCGCCGGCCTGCCACCGCAGTTTGGTCTCTATGCAGCCATGGTGCCAGCCATCATCGCGGCACTGTTTGGCTCTTCTTGGCATCTCGTCTCCGGCCCAACCACAGCCATCTCCATTGCCCTGTTCGCCGCCTTGCACAATCTGGCCGAGCCAGGCAGCGTAGAGTACATCCAGCTCGCCCTGACACTAACCTTTCTGGTCGGTCTATATCAACTGGTGCTGGGTCTGGCGCGCATGGGGACGCTGGTCAATTTCATCTCGCACACGGTAGTGATTGGCTTTACCGCCGGCGCGGCGGTACTGATCGCCGGAAGCCAGATTAAGAATTTCACCGGCATCCCCATCCCACGCGGGACGCCCTTTTACGAAACCATCCACCAGCTGTTTGCCCAGTTCAGCGCCATCAATCCCTTCGTCCTGACCGTCGGTGCGATCACCTTGGTAGCGGGTTTGCTGGCCAAAAAATGGATCCCGAAGTTTCCCTACATGATTGCCGCGATGATCGTTGGTAGTCTGGTGGCCGCCGTCTTGAACGCGGGGTTTGGCGGCGAAACGACGACCGGAATCAAGACCGTGGGCGCCCTGCCCGCCGGGCTGCCGCCGCTGTCGCTGCCCGATTTTTCTTTTGCTGCCTTGCGCCAACTGGCGATCCCCGCCCTGGTCATCACTTTGCTGGCCTTGACCGAGGCGGTATCCATCTCGCGTTCGATCGCCACCAAGACTGAGCAACGCATCGACGGCAATCAAGAATTTGTCGGTCAGGGCCTGTCCAACCTGCTTGGCAGTTTCTTTTCCGGCTATGCCAGTTCCGGTTCTTTCAACCGCAGTGGCGTAAATTTTGAAGCCGGGGCGCGCACGCCACTGGCGACGGTCTTCGCTTCGGTCTTTTTGGTGCTGATTCTGTTGCTGGTTGCACCGTTGGCCGCTTACCTGCCGACCGCGGCCATGGCCGGCATCCTGTTTTTGGTGGCCTGGGGTCTGATCGATTTTCATCATATTGAATCCATCTGGCAGACCAGCAAACCGGAAGCCGCCATTCTTTGGACCACGCTACTGGGAACCTTGATCAATCTGGAAATAGGCATCTTTGCCGGGGTGCTACTGTCCTTGGTGATGTATCTCTACCGAACCTCGCGCCCGGAGATTGAACCAGTGGTACCCGCTGGACTAGAAGGCAATGCGGCCTGCCAGGCCGTAGACGCCAAGGGTCGGCCCGAATGCCCGCAGGTGCGCTTTGTGCGCATCAATGGCTCAATTTACTTTGGCGCGGTGGATTACATCCAGGGCGCGCTGCAACAAATTGATGTCGAAAACCCTCAACACAAAACCGTGGTTATTCACGCCCCAGCGATTGGCTTTGTCGATGTCGCGGCGGGCGAAATGCTCGCGCAGGAGGCGCGGCGGCGGCGGCGGCTGGGCGGCGGCTTATATTTCTACGCCCTACGCGACTCGGTGCAACGCTTTTTACGCCAAGGCGAATACCTCAAGGACATCGGCGAAGGCGGCTTTTTCCCGCCCGGCTCAAATGCCCCCGGCGCAGTGTACTGGACACTGGACCCCGACATCTGCCGTACCTGCACCACGCGCATCTTCAAGGAATGTCACGGTCATTTGTTACCCGACGGTCACCGCCGCCTGCGCCTGATGCTGGCCACCGACGGCAGCGCCACCAGCGTCGCCCCGCGTGACCTCGCGCTAGCGCTGGCGCAACGCATGGGCGTGAGCCTGGATGTAATGACCATGGTGCAAGTTGGAGCCGAGCCCGAGCGCGCTGAATTGCGTCTATCCCTAGTGCGTGAAGCAGCCGCGCCTTTGGGCGTGACCTGCGAAGACTTGGTGGTGGAAGGCAGCGAGCCCGTACAGGCCGTCGTCGGTGCGGCCACCCGGGCCGACACCCAAATTCTGGTCATTGGTCGCACCCCGCCGAAAGGTCTGACCGATCGTTGGGTCGGCCACCATGCTGCACGCCTGATCGACGATGCGCCCTGTCCGGTGCTGCTTGTACCGCAAGGCTGCGGGCTGTGGAAGACGCGCATTTTAGTCGGATATGACGCCAATCCATCGTCAGTTGCGGTGCTGGATCTGGTCGCCACCCTGGCCCGCGCCAGCGCCGTGCCAGTCACCTTGGCCACCGTCGTCAAGGACGGCGCTCCCGCCGCGCGGGTACTGGCGGAAATGGCCGAAGAAGCTGCCGCACAGTTGCGTGTCGAAGGCGTTACGGCAGAAGTACGCTTGATCCACGGCGTCCCGGCTCAGGCCTTGGCAACGCTGGCCCGCGAGATCGGCGCTGACCTCATCGTGCTGGGCAAACGCCAGGGTGGCCTCAACCGTCTGTTACCCAACAGCCCGACCGACCGCCTGATTGGACTGGCCGAATGGCCCGTGCTGATCGCCAAAACCGGGCGCGTGACGGGGCCGAATCGGGGCTAAACGGCGCTAAACGCCACTCCATTCGATCCAAGGCCAACGGGTCGCGCAAGCTGCCAGGGGCGGGGCCAGGAGAATTGGGTCAGCCCTGCAGTTTGACGCGGCGGAAGGCACGCCAGATGGCAATGTCGTAGGCAATTTTCAGACCACCGCACGCGATAAGCGGCGCAGCGAGCCAGCCTGCGGCGAAGAGCGCCCCCCCGATGGCTGGACTGGCGGCCGCTGCGAGACTGCGCGGCACGGCGGTAAGGCTCGCGGCTGCGGCGCGTTCTGCCGGCGTCACCCCCGCCATAACGAAGGCTGAGCGAGTCGGCACATCCATCTGTGACAAGGCGCTGCGCAGGAATAGCAGCGTCAGTGCCAAGGCTAGGCTATCGGCAAAGGCTGCCGCGATAAGGCAGAGGCTGGACGGAATGTGGGTGAACACCATGGTGTTAATAAGGCCGATGCGGCGTGCCACCCAAGGGGCCGCGAGTTGCGAGCCGGCCGAGAGTAAGCCTGCCCAGAAAAAGAAATGACCGGCCGAGGCGAGCGAGAGGTCGAAGCGTTCAAACAGCCAGAGCGCCAGCAGCGTGTTGACGATTAAGCCGCCGGCGAAGGCGTCGATGGAGAACAACGCGGCAAGCCGGATGACAATGGCGCGTGAGGGTCCCAGCGGCGCGGGTGGCGTCACTGCCTCATGCACTGGGTGATTGGGCAGCGTGCGGTAAAGCAGAAAGATCGCCGCGCCGATCAGGCCGTAGGCGATGAACATGACGCGAATGGCCTCGAGCTGCGTGAAACCATTGTGCACCAGCAGGTCTGGGATACCAGTCGCCAACGCCCCGACCGCCGCGCTGAGTGCGCCAATAAAGGTATAGCGCGCGAACAGGAAGGTGCGCGCTTCGCCGTGCGCCGTCTCAGCCAGCCGCGCATGTTCGAGCGGCAGGAAGACGCTGACATCGCCGGAGCTCGGATTCATCGTACCAACAAAGGCAACGATGAGCAGTGGCCAGAATTCGCTGAAACCGGCGAGCAGCAGGCCAGTGCCGGCCATCAACCACGCGGCAGCCAGCAACAAGCGGCGCTGTGGATAGCGGTGGCCCCACTGACCCAGCGCCAGTGTCATCAGCGCCGAGCCGAGCAGCGTGGCCGTGGCGATCAGCCCGATCTCCCACTGGCCCAGCCCGAGCGCAAGCAAATAGACCGGCAGCAAGATCGCGACGAAGCCATCGGTAAAGGCCCGCAAGGCCCGCCCCATTAACAATAGGCGTGCTTCGGGTGCAATACCGGCCGGCAGCAGCATGATTACCGGATGCTCACCCTTTTTATTTCACGACCACTTCGCCCCCGGCTGACTTCCAACCTTCGATCCCGCCTTCGATGAAACGCGCCTTGAGGCCCTTGCCTTGAAGCGCATCGACCACGCTATTGGACACGGCTCCGCCGCGTACGCAATACAGCACGATTTCCTGATCTTTCGGCAGACTGTCAGCCCATGCGCTGATCTGGGTCGGGTCTTGCCAGTTGGCGCCCGCGAGCTGTTCGCTCGAAGCGTTGCGGTCGTCGGCGCGGCGCACATCGAGGATGAATTTGCCGGCTAGGTCAAGGTGAGTGGGGTTGACGGTGCGGTCCATATTCAGGCTCCAATGACAAAGGTGTAAGCAAGACCGATAGCGGCACAGGTGGCGATGACCTTCATGATGTCCTGTTTGTACTTCCACAGGGCCACGAAGGCGGCGACGGCGACCAACACCGGCAGCCATTCGAAAGAACCGCCGAAGGGCCCGTCGCTGGTGCCTTGCGGCCAGAAGGTGTGCCAAGCGAAGAACACCGCCAGGTTGACGATGACACCAACCACAGCGGCGGTGATGGCGGTAAGTGGGGCCGTGAACTTGAGTTCGCCGCGCGTCGATTCCACCGCCGGCCCGCCGGCGAGAATGAACCAGAACGAGGGCAGGAAGGTGAAGAAGGTGGCCACGGCCGCGCCCGCAACACCGGCAACGATAGGATCGGCATAAATCTGCTTGGTCACGCCGCCCAGGTAGCCGACCCAGGTCACCACCATGATCAACGGGCCCGGGGTGGTTTCTCCCAAGGCCAGGCCGTCCATCATCTGCGCGCCGCTGAGCCAGCCAAACTGTTCAACGGCACCCTGGTACACATAGGGCAGCACAGCGTAGGCACCACCGATGGTAAGGAAGGCCGCAGCAGTAAAGAACTCGCCCATGTCCTTCAGGGTGGACTGACCGCTCACCGCCACCAGTACCACGCTTCCGAGAAGCAGGAAAACCACCGTCATCAGCACCAGCTTACCCCAGGAGAAGGCCGCATGGGCCGGCGGCGGCGTGTCGTCGTCAATGAGCGCCGGGCCATATTTCTTGTGCGAGGCGCCATGGCCAGCGCCGCCCTTGAACTTGGCCGGTGCCAGCTTGCCACCGATAGCGCCGAGGAGGGCCGCAGCGAGGACGATCCAGGGAAAGTCGATCTTGAAGAAGAAGATGCCGACGAAGGCCAGCGCGGCGATGCCGTAGAGCAGTTCATTCTTGAGCGCCTTGGAACCGATGCGCCAGGCAGCGAACAGCACCACGGCGACCACCGCCGGCTTGATGCCGTAAAAGAGGCCCTGCACCAGCGGCACATCGCCGAAGTTGAGATACACGGCGGCAAGCGTCGACAGCAACACGAACGCGGGCAGGAAAAACAGCACCCCGGCCACGATGGCACCGCCGATGCCGTGCATCAGCCAGGCAATGTAGATAGCGAGCTGAATCGCCTCCGGCCCCGGCAGCAACATGCAGTAATTGAGGGCGTGCAGGAAGCGGTGCTCCGAGATCCAGCGGCGTTTTTCGACCAGATCCTGATGCATGATAGCGATCTGCCCGGCGGGACCGCCAAAGCTGATGAAGCCGAGTTTGAGCCAATAGGCAAAGGCCTCCCAGAAGGAAGGATGCGGGGGCGGGGTTTGCGGGGCGTCACTCATGTCGGCTCTCTCCATATTGCGAGTACAGGTAATCAAAGGTCTGGCCAGCGGCGGCCAGAAGGTCGTTGTCATCCTTCAGGCTGGCGCGCATTCCGGCCAGAATGGTTTCTAGTCCAGCGGCCTCGGGGGTTGGCAGGCCGCCCACATCAAGAAAATGAATAATGCGCGCCATGTGGGCCAAACCCGGGTTGGCTTCGAGGCCAAAGCTGGCCAGCAGGGTTTCAAAACTGACTCGCTCGCCGACATGACTGAAGGTCGCGCCGTCATAGTCAAAGCCGAGGGCATCAGCCGGGCAGTCGCCGGGCTGAGCCAGCCAGATAAAGCGGGCCGCCGGGTCGATGTGACGGTGAATCAACCAGGCCGAGGCGAGGCGATCCACCCAAGGCCGTGCGCGCGTAGCCCAGACGCGCCCCTGATACGAAGCGCGATCCAGCCGGGCAATGTCGGCCTGATTGGCATTGGGTTCATGCGGGCTGGAGGTTTGTTCAAAGCGCAGCATGGCCTCACGCGCCACAGATTGCCACTCCGTCGGAAAAAAATCGATCTTCTCAAGGGCCGATAACTCGCGCCGCAAACGCGCCGCCGCACGCACCCCCGGGGCTGTGGCCTTCAGGGTGTCCAGCCATTTTTCGTATTCGGCACGGCGGTCAAACAAGGCCATGAAGCGCGCCGCCTGCTCGGTATCCACCGCCTGACAGCGTAAGGACTCGGCCTCACCGCCCACCTCGCGGACTTCTTCCAGCAGGTCTGCCCACCCGGCCTGGGTGGCGGACTCGGGCCATAACCAAACGCCATCCCGCAACAACACCGCACCAGCCGCCTTGAATCGACGCCAGATGCGGATGCGCAGGCTGGCCTGTGCCGCTGACAGGGTAATAAGCAAGAGTCTCCAGTTCATGATGCATGAGATATTACATTAATTGTTGTAAATGTTACATTACTTCTTGTGATGCCGAGCGACCGATGGGCATGCTAGAATCCGCCTTAAGCCCCCCCCCTTGCAGCGAGCTTTATCATGTCCCGTTCCTTGTTACCCTTCGACGGTTCGCCGGCCGCGACCCGTGCTTTAAATTATCTAATTCGCCAGGTGTCGAGCGGATTGGCGGCTAAGGCCGAGGTTCATCTAATCAATGTTCAGCCGCTGGCAGACGCGTGGATTGTGCATCGCCTATTACCCGAGGCGGAGCTGGCAACCATGGCACGGGCCTATGGGGAGGCAGTGTTGGCTCCCGCAGTGGCGACGCTGACGGCGGCCGGCATCAAGGTCACCCCCCAC
>SXTL01000001.1 GCA_005790965.1 Burkholderiales bacterium
AAGGCCGCCAATTGCCGCAAAGTATCGGCCGCCTGAACCCATTCCTTTTCCAATACGAAGATTTGCTGCAAATTCTGCAAGGCCTCGCGGGCGTAAGAGCCTCCCTGCAATTGCCTAAAGATATCTTCAGCCCGGTCCAGCATCCCAGCCTTGTGGTAATCCTGACCCAGCTCATAGAGGGCACGCTGGCGCTGGCTGGCATCGAGATCGCTGCGGTCAACAAGGTTCTGATGCACCCGCAGGGCACGATCCACCTCACCCCGACGGCGAAACAGGGCGCCCAGGGCAAAATGCAGATCCAGGGTATCCGGGTCCAGGCGCGCCAACTCCAAGAAGGACTCAATCGCCTGATCGGGCTGTTCATTCAGGAGATGACTCAGACCCTTAAAGTAGGATTCCGGAACGGCACGCGACTCCTTCATCACATCGCGCATATCGACCCGCGCCGCTAACCAACCCAGCGCGAAGAAGAGTGGCAATAGCAACAGGTGCCAGATTTCAAGTTCCATGCAACGGGCCGGAGGAGTTCAAGGTGGAGGAATTGTAACGGAGCTTTGCTCGGTCGCCCTAAGGTATTTCGGCCCAAAGACACCCTCACCAATGCAAAAACGGCACCCGATGGTGCCGTCTCTACACGCTCTTCACAGCGATACTTAGCGTCCGGGATCAATCCGCCGCTAAGTCAGCGGTCTTGCTGCTCATGCCATCAACGCGGTCACGCAATTCCTTGCCCGCCTTGAAGTGCGGGACAAACTTGCCGCCCACCTCCACGCGATCACCGGTCTTGGGATTACGCCCGACACGCGGCGGACGCCAACTCAGGGAAAAGCTGCCAAAGCCGCGAATCTCGATGCGACGACCCGCCATCAAGGTATCCACCATTAAATCAAGGATAGTCTTCACGGCGAGTTCCCCATCCGTTGCAAGCAGATGGGGATGACGCGCAGCCAGCCGGTCAATCAGTTCCGACTTGGTCATGACTCACCCGTTAGCTGTTGTTTTCGAGCTTGGCCTTGAGCAACGCGCCCAGATTGGTGGTGCCGGCGTTGACCTGCTGCTCGGACGCAACCTTCTTCATCGCGCTCGCCTGCTCAGCCATATCGCGAGCCTTCACCGACAAGTTGATCTGGCGATTCTTACGATCGACATTGATGATCACGCACTCCACCGTATCACCGTCCTTCAGGTGCGTACGGATATCCTCGACGCGCTCCCGCGACAGCTCGGAGGCACGCAAATAGCCCTCAATACCCTCGGCCAACTGGACCACGGCGCCCTTCGCATCCATCGACTTGACCGTACCGCTGACGATGGCACCCTTGTCGTTGGTCGTGACATAGCTAGTGAACGGGTCGTTATCAAGCTGCTTCACGCCCAGGGAAATACGCTCCTTGTCGGTATCGATGGCCAGCACCACGGCATGAACCTCGTCACCCTTCTTGTAGTCACGCAGGGCCTCTTCGCCCGGCTTGTCCCAGGACAGATCGGACAAATGCACCAAACCATCGATGTTGCCATTGAGGCCGATGAAAATACCGAAGTCGGTGATCGACTTGACCTGACCGCTAACCTTGTCGCCCTTCTTAACATTCATGGAGAAGTCTTCCCACGGGTTGGCGCGGCACTGCTTCATGCCCAGAGAAATACGCCGACGGTCTTCGTCGATCTCCAGCACCATGACCTCGACTTCGTCGCCCAAGGAAACCATCTTGCCCGGGTTGACATTCTTGTTAGTCCAATCCATTTCGGACACATGCACCAGACCTTCGATGCCCGGCTCGATCTCGACGAAGCAGCCGTAGTCGGTCAGGTTAGCCACCTTACCGAACAGACGGGTCTTGGCCGGATAACGGCGCGCCAAGCCAACCCACGGATCTTCGCCCAACTGCTTCATGCCCAAAGAGACACGACCGCGCTCTTGATCAAACTTAAGCACGACGGCGGTCACTTCCTCACCCACCGCAATCACTTCGGACGGGTGTTTGACACGACGCCAAGCCAGGTCAGTAATGTGCAGCAAGCCATCCATGCCGCCCAAATCGACGAAGGCACCGTACTCGGTAATATTCTTGATCACGCCCTTGATGATGGCGCCTTCCTTGAGGGTCTCCAGCAGAACAGCACGCTCAGCGCCGGTGCTGACTTCCAGCACGGCCTTGCGCGACACAACCACATTGTTGCGCTTGCGGTCGAGCTTGATGACCTTCAGGTCGGTCTCGCGATTTTCAAACGGGGTGGTGTCCTTAACCGGACGGTTGTCCAACAACGAGCCCGGCAGGAAGGCCCGGATGCCATTGACCATAACCGCCAAACCACCCTTGACCTTGCCTTGTACCTGACCCTTGATCACGCGACCCTCTTCCATCGCTTCTTCCAGATCCAGCCAAGCGGCCAAACGCTTGGCGCGATCGCGCGACAACTTGGTCGCACCAAAGCCATCTTCGATAGACTCGATAGCCACTTTGACGAAATCATGCAGCTTGACTTCAATCTCACCCTTGTCGTTCAGGAACTCTTCCAGGGGAATCAGGCTCTCGGACTTCAAGCCGGCGTTGACGGTAACAAAGTTGTGATCGATTCCCACCACCTCAGCGGTGATGATCTCGCCAGAACGCATCTCCTGACGGGCGATGCTCTCTTCAAAGAGGGCGGCAAAAGATTCCATGGATTCGACGGGGGTTGCAGTAGCAGTAGACATAAGGGCTCGTTAAAAATCCGAACGGCAAGGTGCCGAATCGGGCTGCGTTAGGATCGCAATAAAAAAACCGCAGGACAGCCCTGCGGGTCGTCAAAAAACCAGGTCATTAGGCCTGGCGGGATGCCTTCGAGTACGCTGCCAAGACCCAATTCACGGCAGCATCAATGCCCATGTTCGAGGTCTCCAGCAACTGCGCGTCGGCAGTCTGTTGCAAGGGAGCTGCGGCTCGGGCGGCATCACGCGCATCCCGCTCCTGAAGGTCTTGCAAGAGGGCCGCAAGGTTAGCACTGAATCCTTTTCCGATCAACTGTTTATAGCGCCGATCTGCGCGCACCTCGGCACTCGCCGTCAAAAACACTTTGAGATCAGCATCCGGAAAGACCACTGCGCCCATATCGCGCCCATCCGTTACCAGTCCAGGGGCCTTGCGAAAGTCCCGCTGCAACTGCAATAGCGCCGCCCGCAAGGCCGGCAGAGCGGCAATTTGCGAAGCGGCACGACCCGCCTCCTCAGAGCGAATTGCATCGCCCACCGCTCGCCCAGCCAGCCATACCTCCACCCCGTCGAAGCGCAGATCAAGAGCGGCCGCCAGCCGTGCCAAGCCGTCCTCGTCATCCAGCGCCACGCCGCGCTGCTGCGCCGCATAGGCGGTCACGCGATAAATCGCGCCCGAATCAAGATAATGAAAACCCAAGACCTGCGCCACCCGCGCCGCCACGGTTCCCTTGCCCGAAGCAGAAGGGCCATCAATTGCAATCACCGGAATCGTCATGGTTACCTCACAGTACCGTTAAAACGGTCAGCCTTACATGTCATTCTCACACCCGAATCCGTGCAAACGCGTCGAAATAGGTCGGGAAGGTCTTGGCTGTACATTTCGGGTCGTTGATGCGTACCGGTGTGCCACCGACCGCAACCAGCGAGAAACACATGGCGATACGATGATCATCATAGGTGTCGATGGCGGCGTTGGGGGTCAGTTTTTTCGGCGGTGTAACAATGATGTAATCGGAACCCTCTTCGACCGTGGCCCCCAGCTTGCGCAACTCGGTGGCCATCGCGGCGATGCGGTCGGTCTCCTTGACCCGCCAAGAGGCAATATTATCGAGCCGCGTCGGGCCATTGGCGAACAGTGCGACCACACACAAAGTCATCGCCGCATCGGGGATATGGTTGCAATCTAGGGTAATGCCTTCCAGGCGATCCGCGCAGCCCCGGCGGCATTCGATGGAGTTGGCGCCAAAGCTAAGCTCCGCGCCCATGCGCGCCAAGGCCTCGGCAAAACGCACATCGCCTTGGATGCTGTTGCGTCCCACGCCATCGACGCGCACCGGGCCGTGGCCGATGGCACCGGCCGCAAGAAAATACGAGGCCGACGAGGCATCACCCTCCACCTCGATCGCGCCGGGACTTTGATAAGTCGCAGCCGGCACGGTGAAGGTGTGCCATGCCTCGCGCTTGACCTCAACACCAAAGCGGTGCATCAGGTTCAGCGTAATTTCAACATACGGCTTGGAGATCAACTCTCCCTCTACCCGCACTGTTACTTCGCGACCCAAAAGGGGCGCGGCGAGCAGGATGCCGGTGAGGTATTGGCTGGAAACGGAACCTTTGACCGAGACCTCGGCCTTGTCACGCAACTGCGCCGGGGTCATCCTGAGCGGCGGGAAACCGTCATTGCCAAGGTATTCAATCTGCGCCCCGAGTTGGCGCAGGGCATTGACCAGATCGCCGATTGGCCGCTCGTGCATGCGCGGCACGCCCTTCAGCGTGTAGTCGCCACCGGCCAGGGCGCAGGCAGCAGTCAGCGAACGAAAGGCCGTACCCGCATTGCCCAGGAACAACTCGGCCTGTTTAACCGGGAACACGCCACCTATGCCTTCAACACGATAATCGTCCGTGCCTTCGTGGCGCTGCCAATTCACGCCCAGCGCCCGCAGCGCCTCCAGCATCACGCGGGTATCGTCCGAATCGAGCAATGCCTTAACCTCGGTCGTGCCCGCGGCCAGCGCCGCCAGCAACAAAACGCGATTAGAAATGCTCTTGGAACCGGGCAGACGCACGCTACCCAAAGCCCCGCGCGCGGCGGGAAGGTCGATGTATTCGGTCATGATCTATCCAGATAAGTCGTTAAGGTGCGACGCGCCGTGGCGGCGCGTTGAAACAAGGCATGCAACGCCGCGCCGTCGCTGCTTTCCAGCAACTGGCGCAGGCGGGCAAGCGCCTCCTGATAGCGGTCAATCTCGTCCAGCAACGCGCCCTGATTGGCCAGGGCAATATCGCGCCACATTTCGGGGTGGCTGGCGGCAATCCGGGTGAAGTCACGAAA
>SXTL01000055.1 GCA_005790965.1 Burkholderiales bacterium
ATCGGCATCGACCGTTTTGTCATGATGCTGGCCGATGCCGCCAGCATCCGTGATGTCATTTTGTTTCCGCAGTTGCGTCGCGAAGACTAAGCCGCGCGCCAGCACCGGCCATTCCAAGGCTTCCCCCGGCAAGGGCGGCCTGCTCGGATCTGCAGCGTAGCGCCGTTAAACGGCCAGCAAGGCCTCAACGGCGCCCGCCAAGTCATCAAAGATCTGGGTTCCTTCGGGCAGTCCACCCTTGGCGAGGGTACGCAGGCCCTTACCTGTACGCACCAGATAAGGCTGACAACCCACCGCGACCCCGGCCTGTAAATCACGCAGGGAATCGCCAATCGTGGGTACGCCATTCAGATCAGCGCGATAGCGACGGGCAATCTCTTCAAACAGGCCTGGTTTGGGTTTGCGGCACGCGCAACCCGCCTCGGCGCCATGCGGACAGAAGAAGACGGCTTCGATCCGACCGCCGGCTTGCCCCACCAGCTTGTGCATCTTGGTATGGATGGCGTTGAGGGTGCTCATGTCGAATAGTCCACGCCCAATACCCGACTGGTTGGATGCCACTACGACCCGATAGCCCGACTGGTTAAGGCGTGCGATAGCCGCCAGACTCCCGGGAATGGGACGCCACTCGTCCGGGGATTTAATGTACTGATCCGAGTCGAAATTGATGACGCCGTCCCGGTCAAGAATGATGAGCTTCATGGCGCCGACCCGCTGCTCGATTCGCTACTCAGTTCACTAATATCGGCCACCAAATTCATCAACCGGCCCAGATGGGCCAGCAAAGCCAGACGGTTGGCGCGCACCGCCAGATCATCGGCCATCACCATAACCTCGTCGAAAAAGCGGTCCACCGGCGCCTTCAGGGTTGCCAGCGCGGTCAGCGCCTGGGCGTAATCGGCGTGGCCCAGCGCCGCCAAAACGGCTGGCTCGGTCGCCACCAGGGCGCGATGCAGATCATGTTCCGCCGCTTCCTGCAAACGCTGCGTATCGACGGCCCCCGGTTCGCCCTCAACCTTTTTCAGAATATTGCGGATCCGCTTGTTGGCCGCCGCTAGGGCCGCGGCTTCGGGCAGACTGCGGAAGCCCTGCAAAGCAGCCAGGCGGGCGGGGATCTGGTCAATGCGCTCAGGCGACTGACACACCACCGCCTCCACCGCATCGGCGGCGTGGCCCTGATCTTTCAGATAGACGCGCAGCCGATCCTGCATAAAGCGATAGACATCGACGGCAACCGTGGCGCTGATCTGTTCGGCGGCAAAGGCCGCCGCCGCAAGGCCGAGGACATGCGGTAGCGAAATCGCCAAACGCTGCTCGAGCAGGATCCGCAGCACACCCAGCGCATGGCGCCGCAGGGCAAATGGATCCTTGTCGCCAGTCGGAATCTGGCCGATGCCAAAGAGGCCAACCAAGGTCTCCAGTTTGTCGGCCAGAGCCACCACGCTACCCACCGCATTGCGCGGCAGGCTATCGCCCGCAAAACGCGGTTTGTAATGGTCTTCAATGGCGTTGGCCACCTCGGCCTGCAAACCATCGGCCAGGGCGTAATAACGGCCCATAATGCCCTGCAACTCGGGGAACTCGCTCACCATATCGGTGACCAGATCGGCCTTGGCCAACTGGGCGGCCTGATCAACGGACGCCACCGCCTGTCCCAAAGCCGCAGCAATGGCCCGGGCGATATGGCGAACCCGCTCGATGCGCGCCCCCTGGCTACCCAAGCGGTTGTGATAGACCACCTTGTCAAGCGCGGCCACCCGGTCAATCAGGGAACGCTTGCGATCTTGGTCAAAGAAGAACTTTGCGTCAGCCAGACGCGGCCGCACCACGCGTTCGTTACCGCCAATGACGGCAGAGGGATCGGCTGGGCTGATATTGGAGACCAGCAGGAAATGATGGGTGAGGCGGCCTTCCGCATCGAGCAGCGGGAAGTATTTCTGGTTCGCCTTCATGGTCAGGATCAGGCATTCCTGCGGCACCGCCAAGAAGGCGGGATCAAACTGGCAAGCCAGCACATTGGGCCGTTCGACCAGCGCCGTCACCTCGTCGAGCAAGGCCTCGTCGCGGGTAACTGTCACCTTGCCGATCTGCGCAGCGGCAGCCTGCAACTGATGGGCAATCGCAGCGCGGCGCTCGCTAAAACTGGCGATCACGGCACCCTCTGTCGCCATCTGCTCGGCATAGCTATCGGCCGTGCGGATCGACACAACGGGCTGCACCGCCTCAAAACGATGACCTTGGGTGTGGCGTCCGGCCGTCAGCCCGAGCACCGCAACCGGCACCACCTCACGGCCATGCAGCGCAACAAGACCATGGGCCGGACGCACAAAGTTCACCGTACGCCAGCCATCTTCAATCTGATAACTCATGACCTTGGGAATGGGCAGACGGGCCAAGGTCTCGTCGAGCGCCCTTTGCAGTCCGGCGGCCAAGGTCGCGCCAGCCATCACGCTGTCGTAAAAAAGGGTCTCGGCCTTGCCATCCGGGGCCCGCCGCAATTGCGGCAAACAATCGGCCGCCAAGCCCAGCGCCGCCAATTTTTTTAGCAAGGCCGGACTGGCTTGTCCATCCGCCGTCAGGGCGACGCTCACTGGCATCAGCTTTTGCGCCACGGCGCGTTCGGCAGCCTGATCGGCAACGCGGCTGATATGGACGGCCAAACGCCGCGGTGAGGCAAAGGGCATCACTCCAGCATCCACCTCAACCAGCCCTTGCGCACGCAGACTATCCGCAATGCCGGCGGCGAAGGCCTCACCCAGTTTTTTTAGGGCCTTGGGAGGCAATTCTTCAACGAAGAGTTCGACCAGGAGGCTATTCAGGCTCATGCCGCCTCCCGCTGGGCCAAAACTTCATCAGCCCAGGCCTTGGGGGCCATGGGGAAGCCTAACCGGGCGCGCGAATCCAGATAGCTTTGCGCCACCGCGCGGGCCAGGTTGCGGATGCGGCCGATGTAGGCGGCGCGCTCAGTCACCGAAATAGCCCCCCGGGCGTCGAGCAGGTTGAAGGTATGGGCCGCCTTTAGCACCTGTTCATAGGCCGGCAAAGCCAGGTGCTCCTGCATCAGGTGCTGGGCCTGCTTCTCGTGGGCGTTGAAGGCGGTAAGAAGGAAGGCTACATCACTGTGTTCAAAATTGTAGGTGGATTGTTCCACTTCGTTCTGGTGGAAGACATCGCCATAGCTTACGCCGGGGGCGTATTGCAGGTCGAACACCTTGTCGACGCCCTGCAGATACATCGCCAGACGCTCCAGACCGTAAGTAATTTCGCCGGTAATCGGCTTGCAGTTGATGCCGCCAACCTGCTGGAAATAGTTGAACTGGTTCACCTACATGCCATTTATCCAGACCTCCCATCCCAGGCCCCAAGCGCCCAAGGTCGGGTTTTCCCAGTCATCTTCGACAAAGCGGATATCGTTCTGCTTCAGGTCAAAACCCAAGGCCTGGAGTGAGCCCAGATAAAGATCAAGGATATTCTCCGGGGCCGGTTTCAGGACCACTTGGAACTGATAATAATGCTGTAAGCGGTTGGGGTTCTCGCCATAACGACCGTCCTTGGGACGCCGCGATGGCTGCACATAGGCGGCTTTCCAGGGCTCCGGGCCGAGCGAGCGCAAGAAGGTCGCCGTATGGCTGGTTCCCGCCCCCACTTCCAGATCGTAGGGTTGCAAGATCGCGCAGCCCTGCTCGCCCCAAAAGCGTTGCAGGGTAAGGATAATGTCCTGAAAAGCCAGCATGTCAGCATCATTCGTAGCAAAGGTACGCGATTCTACCTTGCCTCAGTCCGCGCGGACACGGCACGAGGTGGACAAGAACACCGCAGCGTGGCCTAATCAGTAACCATGATGCAGCGCCTTTTCCCCGTTTTTCTTCCTGTTGCCCTCCTTTGCGCCGGTCTTGCGGGGCCGCTCCAGGCTGCGCCTAGCGGAGAAAAAAGCGACGAAACGGGTGCCGTGAGCGAAGGCTTGATGACACGGACCAAGCCCTTGCTCTATGCCTTGACCTTGATCGGCAGCCCGTACAAGCGCGGGGGCACGGATCCGGACAAGGGTATGGATTGCAGCGGTTTTGTGCGCCATGTTTATAACGATGCCAGCGGTCTTGAGCTGCCCCACAATGCCCTACAAATGAGCCATGAAGGCGACGCCGTCGAAAAGACCGCACTCGAACCGGGCGATTTAGTCTTCTTCAATACGCGCCGTAAACCGTTTTCCCATGTCGGGATCTACCTCGGCGAAGGGCGCTTCGTCCATTCCTCCAGCACCCGCAGCAAGCATGTCACCGTCTCCAATCTGGCTGACCGCTACTGGACC
>SXTL01000056.1 GCA_005790965.1 Burkholderiales bacterium
CCCCTCCATTGGCTTCGGGTGGCCGCTTAGCGGGCCAGTCTCCGCCACGGTCCATCGGCGCAGGGTTGGTCTTGTTGGGGGGACTGTTGTTACTGGGGGCGCAACTGGCATTGATCGAGCGGACCACCCTGCAGCGGCAGTTTCCTGAGTTTTACGCCGGACTGGCGCGTATGTGCCGCCCGTTGGGGTGCCTGAGCGAACCGGTGCGTTTGGTGGAAGCGGTCGAAATCAAGGGCAGCGCGCTTGATGCCCTGGCTGGCGACCGGGCGCGTTTGTCGGTGACCTTGGCGAATCGCGGACCGCTCGATCTGGCCTGGCCACATCTGGTCCTGACCTTGCAGGACGCACAGGGTGAGCGTCTGGCGCTGCGGACGCTGGCCCCCATCGACTATCTGACGGCCGAGGCGGCACCGTTGCTGCGAGCGGGAAGCGAGGCGGAATGGCGCGTTCTGTTGGGGCTGGGCGAGGCGCGACCCGTGGGCTATAGCCTGGCGGTCCTCTATCCATAAAGGGGCGTCCAATGCGACAATGCGTTGCCCATTGGGGACGACCTGAAGAATGACCATGACCTCGCTGAAACTGACCCCGCTTAACGCCCAACACCGTGCTGCCCATGCCAAGCTGGTGGATTTTTCTGGTTGGGAGATGCCGCTGCATTACGGTTCGCAACTGGAAGAGCATCACAGTGTGCGGCGTGACGCCGGTATGTTCGATGTGTCGCATATGCTGCCGGTCGACTTTCGCGGTGCGGCGGTGCGGCCTTTCCTCAAACGCCTGCTGGCCAACGATGTGGACAAGCTTCAGAGCACGGGCCGGGCGTTGTATTCCTGCATGTTGCACGCCGGTGGCGGGGTCATTGATGACCTGATCGTCTATTACCTGAACGAAGACTGGTTCCGCATTGTGTTCAATGCCGGGTGCGCCGAGAAGGACTTGGCCTGGGCTGAGGCACAGCGCGACGCGCACGCGCCGGATCTGGCGATTATTCCGCGCCGCGATCTGGCGATGCTTGCCGTGCAGGGGCCGAACGCCGCCGCCAAGTTGTGGGCAGCGATGCCTGGGCTGGAAGGCGTGGCCGGGACCCTGAAGCCCTTTCATGGCGCCCCCGTTGGCGAGATGTTTATTGCCCGCACCGGCTATACCGGCGAGGACGGTTTTGAAATTATGCTGCCGGCCAAGGCCGCGCCCTTTTTCTGGCAGGCGGCGTTGGAGGTGGGCGTAAAGCCGATTGGCCTCGGTGCGCGCGACACCCTGCGCCTGGAGGCTGGCATGGCGCTCTACGGACAGGACATGGATGAGGGCATTACCCCGTTTGAGGCTGGGTTGGGCTGGACGGTAGCCATGGGCGGCGAACGAGATTTTATTGGCAAGGACAGCCTGCAGCGGCTACCGCGCAATCGTCAGATGGTAGGCCTCAAGTTGATTGACCGGGGTGTGCTGCGCGCCCATCAGCCAGTTGCCAGCGAACAGGGTGAAGGAGAAATCACCAGCGGCGGTTTTTCGCCTACCCTCAATGCCTCGATTGCGCTGGCGCGTGTGCCCAATGGCGTGCAACCGGGCGATCGCGTCGAGGTCATGATTCGTGATCGCGGCCATGTCGCCGAGGTCGTCAAGTATCCCTTTGTGCGCCATGGCCGCGCGCTGACCTGATTTTTTTGGAGCTCTCTATGTCTATCCCCACCGATCTAAAATACACCGCCAGCCACGAATGGGCTCGTTTGGAAGCCGATGGTACGGTCACTATTGGCATTACCGACCACGCCCAGGAATTGCTGGGTGACATGGTGTTTGTCGAGAACCCGACCGTAGGCCGGGTTTTGGCGGCTGGCGAGGAATGCGCCGTGGTCGAGTCGGTCAAGGCCGCTTCTGATGTGTATGCGCCCATCGCCGGTGAGGTGATCGCAGTGAACGAGGCGGTCGAGGCTGAGCCGCAAACGCTCAACGAAAATGCCTTTGCCAACTGGATGTTTCGCATCCAGCCAGCCACTGCCACCGATCTCGACGGTCTGATGGATGCGGTTGCCTATCAGGCGGCTGTGGACGCTGAAGCGCACTAACACATGCCGTTTATCCCGCATACCGAGGCCGATGTCGCGGCCATGTTGGCGGCCACTGGCGCGCCGAACATCGAAGCCCTGTTCGACGAAATCCCGCCCGGGCTCGATTGCGCCGGGCTGCCCGGTGTGCCCGAAGGTTTGTCCGAGATGGCGCTCATGCGCCTGGCGCGCGAACGCGCCCGCGCCGACGGCGACTGGCTCAACTTTATCGGCGCTGGCGCTTACGAGCATCACATCCCTGCGGCCATCTGGCCCCTGGTTACGCGCGGCGAGTTTTATTCGGCCTATACGCCGTATCAGGCCGAGGCCAGCCAGGGCACGCTCCAGATCATCTATGAATACCAGACCCTGATCACCCGTCTGACCGGGCTCGAGGTGTCAAACGCCTCGCTGTACGACGGTGCGTCAGCGCTCGCCGAGGCTATCCTGATGGCGGTGCGGGCGGACAAAAAGAATCGCCGCCGCGTGCTGCTTCCGGCAACCGTCCATCCGCGCTACCGCGCCGTGGCGCAGGCCTTGGTTGCGCAACAGGGCATCGAATTGCTCAGCCTGCCGTACTGCACCGAGTGTGGCCACATCCTGGTCGAGGCGTTGCCCTCGGACGCTGGGCTGGAGGCGGCCGCCCTGATTATTCCGCAGCCCAATTTCTTTGGCGTGCTGGAGCCAGTCGACGCGCTCACCGACTGGGCCCACGCCCAAGGCATGTTGGCCATTGCGGTGGTCAACCCGATGGCGTTGGCGCTTCTGAAGGCGCCCGGCCAATGGGGTGAAAGCGGTGCCGATATTTGCGTGGGGGATGCCCAGCCGCTGGGTATTCCGCTCGCCTCGGGTGGGCCGTATTTGGGTTTCATGACAGCCA
>SXTL01000057.1 GCA_005790965.1 Burkholderiales bacterium
CATGCCGGCGGCATCGACGCGGGTGCCGCGGGTGAGCGCCTTGAGTTGTTCGTAGGGGTTGGCTACGCCGTAGCGACGCATCACGGTTTGAATGGGTTCGGCCAGCACCTCCCAGTTGCTGTCGAGATCGGCGGCCAGGGCAGCGGGATTGGCGTCGATCTTGCCTAGACCGCGCAGTAGGCTGTCATAGCCGATCAGGGCGTAGCCCAGCGCCGTGCCCATATTGCGGAGCACGGTGTAGTCGGTCATGTCGCGCTGCCAGCGGGAGATCGGGAGCTTGTCGGAGAGGTGGCGCAATAGGGCGTTGGCGAGACCCAAGTTGCCTTCGGAGGTTTCAAAGTCGTTGGGATTGAGCTTGTGCGGCATAGTCGAGGAGCCGACCTCGCCTTCCTTGATGCGCTGTTTGAAATAGCCCAGCGAGATATAGCCCCAGAGGTCACGGTCAAGGTCAATGAGCAGGGTATTGACGCGGGCGAAGGCGTCGTACAACTCAGCCATGCCATCGTGCGGCTCGATCTGGATGGTGTAGGGATTGAAAACCAGTCCCAGGCCGGTCACGAAGCGCTCGGCGAAGGCCGCCCAATCGACCTCGGGATAGGCGGCTAGATGAGCGTTGTAGTTGACGACCGCGCAGTTGATCTTGCCGAGAATTTCGACCGCAGCGATGCGCTTTGCCGCGCGCTCGATACGCCATACCCCATTGGCCAGTTCCTTGCCCACGGTGGTCGGCGTGGCGGGGTGGCCGTGGGTGCGCGACAGCATGGGGAGTTCCGCATATTGTTGCGCCATATCACGCAAGCGATCGCTCACATTTTTAAGCGCGGGCAACAGCACTTCGGTCCGTGCGCCGGACAACATCAGCCCGTGTGAGAGGTTGTTGATGTACTCGGAGGTGCAGGCGAACTGAATGAATTCCTTGACCCGCTCGATTTCGGCATTACCCGCTAATTTTTCCTTGAGGAAGTATTCGACCGCCTTTACATCGTGATTGGTGGTGCGCTCGATTTCCTTGACGCGGTCGGCATCGCGCACTGAGAAGTCGCTGACGACGCGATCCAGTTCGGCCAGGGTCGCTGGGGCAAAGGCGGGCACTTCGGCGATCAAGGGCTCGGCGGCGAGGGCTTTTAGCCATTCGATCTCGACCCGGATACGGGCGTGGATAAGGCCAAATTCGCTGAAGTAAGGCGCGAGTTTGTCGCCGCTGCGGCGGTAGCGGCCATCGAGCGGGGAGAGGGCAGTCAGGGCAGAGAGTTCCATCATTTCATCCAATCAGTAATTCTTGCGATCGACCAAAGCCTGTGCCAGGGTCAATGCGTCCACATGTTCCAATTCGCCGCCGGCTGGCACGCCGCGGGCGATACGCGTTACCTTGAGGCCGCGCGCCTTGAGTAGTTCGCCCAAGTAATGCGCGGTCGCTTCGCCTTCAACCGTGTAGTTGGTGGCCAGGATAACCTCCTCGGTGACCCCATCCAGCGCGCGCCGGATCAGGCGTTCCAGGCCAAGTTCGCGCGGGCCGATGCCGTCGAGTGGCGAGAGCCGACCCATCAGCACGAAATAGAGCCCGGAGTAGCTGTGGGTTTCTTCCATGCGGTTAAGATCGACCGGCATTTCTACCACGGCCAGTTGGTGCGCGGCGCGGCGCGGGCTGGCGCACAGGCCGCATACAGGAGCCTCGGAGAAGCTGTTGCAGCGTTCGCAATGGGTCAGGCGGTCGAGCGCTTCGCGTAGGCCGTTCGCCAGTTTGGCAGCCCCGCTGCGGTCGTGTTGCAGGAGGTGAAAGGCCATGCGCGCCGCCGACTTGGGACCGACGCCCGGGAGTGCGCGCAGCCCTTCGATGAGGGCTGCGAGCGGGGCAGGCAGGTCGGTGGTAATCGCGTTCACAGCGCTCTTAGAACGGGCGTCTTAGAAGGGCAACTTTAGACCCGGAGGCAGGTTCATTCCAGCGGTGAAACCGGACATTTTCTCCTGCGTAGTAGTCTCGACGCGACGCACGGCATCGTTGACGGCGGCCGTCACTAAGTCCTCCAGCATCTCTTTGTCGTCCCCCATCAGAGAGGCGTCAATATGGATACGGCGCACGGCATGGTGACCGGTCATCACGACCTTGACCATGCCGGCACCGGCCTGGCCTTCGACCTCCATCTCGCCCAATGCTTCTTGGGCCTTTTTCATGTTTTCCTGCATTTGCTGGGCCTGTTTCATCAGACCACCCATACCACCTTTAAACATGCTTACACCTTATTGAGGGGGGAAATATCGATGACAGTGGCGGCGAAATCGCGCAGCAGTGTCTGCACCGTCGGATCAGCGTAGATGTCGGCCTCGGCGCTGCTTTGGCGGGCGTTTTTTTGCTGGGTCAGGACCTCGGCCGGAGCGCTGCCTTGAGTGGTACCGATCTGGATGTCGATCTTGAGTGCGGTGCCAAGGAGGTCGCGAATGGCGTGGGTGAGCTTGTTGCCTAGGCTGCCGAGCAGGGGGCGTGCTGATTCGGGCAGGCGCAGCGTGATCGAGTGCGCATCATAGGTGGCCAGCTCGCATTGCGAGGCGAGTTGCTTAAGCCCTCCATTGAGCCGCTGGCTGAGCGTGAACCAGTCGCCATCAAAGGTGCACGCCCGGCTTGGGCTGGGCGGCGGATTTTCCTTGCTGGCCGCAGGGGCGAGCGGCGCAGGGGCTGCCGCTGCGGCGGGCTCATGCGGGCGAGAGGCTGCCGCGGGCTCGCTGGCTCTGGCGGCCGGATCGACCCTTGCCGGCGAGGCTAGAGCGGGACGCGGGGATGCTTTTGGAAGAGGCGGTTGCGAGCAGCGCGGGGTGTCTGTAGCACCGCTGTCTGGCACAAAGGCCAACATGCGCAACAGGGTCATGCGAAAACCCGCCAGGGGGTCAGGGGCCCACTCGAGGTCACGGCGCCCCAAGGTGGCAATCTGGTAATAAAGCTGGGTGGTTTCAGCGTCGATCTGGTGAGAGAGGGTCTCTAAACGAGCCTGGTCAGGCAGGTCGCTATCGAGGGCATCGGGCACCACTTGGAGCAGGGCGATCTGGTGCAGGAGCAGGGCGAGATCTTGCAGGGCAGCGTCGAAAGAGAGGCTACGCTCGGCAATGGTCTCGGCCTCGGCCATCAGACGCAGGCCATCGTTCGCGGCCAGGGCTTCGAGTAGCGGCAACAGGTAGGCCGAATCGACAGCGCCCAGCATGGCGCGGGTCTCGTCGGCCTTGAGCTGGCCTTGGCCATAGGCGATGGCTTGGTCGGTGAGCGATAAGGCATCGCGCATGCTACCGGCGGCGGCACGGGCCAAACTGTTCAGGGCTTCGGTCTCGTAGCTCACCTGCTCGGCTTCGAGGACCCGTTTCAGGTGCCGCGCGACCAGGTCAGCAGGCATCTGCTTGAGGTTGAACTGCAGGCAACGCGACAGCACCGTGACCGGCACTTTTTGCGGATCGGTGGTGGCGAGGATGAAGACGACATGACCTGGCGGCTCTTCCAGCGTCTTCAACATGGCGTTGAAGGCGTTTTTGGAGAGCATATGCACCTCGTCGATGATATAGACCTTGTAGCGTCCGGCAGTGGGCGCGTACTGGGCGTTTTCCAGGATCTCACGCATGTTGTCCACGCCGGTGTAGCTGGCGGCATCAATCTCGATCAGATCCACAAAGCGCCCGCTGTCGATCTGCTGGCAGGCGCTACATTCGCCGCAGGGGGTCGCGGTGACTCCGCTTTCACAATTGAGGCAACGCGCGAGAATGCGCGCTAGCGTGGTCTTGCCGACCCCGCGGGTGCCGGTAAAAAGATAGGCATGGTGCAGACGACCGCTTTCCAAGGCATTGGACAGGGCGCGCACGACATGCGACTGGCCGACGAGATCGATAAAGGTCTTGGGCCGCCACTTGCGGGCAAGGACTTGATGGTGGCTCGAGGAGAGGTTCATGGTGGCGGCAATTTTAACAGGGTCGCCACGCGCGGCGCGGGAGCTTTAGTAGTTGTAGAGCAGGCGCACCTGATGAGCGTTAAGCCCAGGGTTGGTAGCCCGCTGTCCGGCATTGTCCATATGCTGGAAGCGATAACTCAGGTCATACTGACTGCGATCGCCAAAGACCACCCCCACGCCCAGATGCTCGCTTAACAGCAGGTTTGCGCCTAGGTCGCGCTGATCGTCAAGGCGCGATTCAGAAATCAGGTGGGCACCGAGGCCGGCCTCGACATAGGGCTGTTGGCCGCTGGAGGCGTTGGGACGATAGCGCACGCTGGGCGCAACAAAGACCTCGGCAATCGTGTTTTTTTGGGTGGCGGTCCCACTCCAGACCCCAATACCGGCATGAACTTGTGGCGCCAAGTGCCAACCGGCACCGGATAGCCAGCGTTGGTCCAGATTCCACACCGAGCTCGCCCGCAGGAGGCGGGCGTTATCGGCGTAGCCGATTTCGCTGGACATGCCGCTTAAGGCCCAAACGGGAGCGGCGGACAGCAACAGCAATGAGGTCAACAAGCGACGCATTCAAGACTCCTTCGCTCGATAAAATCCTGTCGAGAGGGTGGCGAGCCTGACCCCCGGCACTGGCATCCGCTGCTGTGGCTGCTTCCTTCCGGACCTGACCAGATTGGCAGTTTCACCATGCGGGGAGACCCGCCACGGCGCATTCTACCGTATTGGGCTGAATCAGCAACGCGTACATGGCCGTAGGAAGTCGGGTCAGGATTGCTTCGTCCGCCGGGCCCGCACTGCCTCGGCGAAGCCGCGCAGCAACGGCTCGGTGGCTTCCCAGCCCAGACAGGCATCGGTAATAGAAACACCGTAGGCCAGCGCTTGACCAGGAATAAGATCCTGGCGGCCAGGGTTAAGGTGCGATTCAATCATGACCCCGAGGATGCGTGGATCGCCGCCTGCGATTTGGGCCATAACGGCATGTCCGACCTCGATCTGGCGCTCAAATTTTTTGCTCGAATTGGCGTGTGAGAGGTCGATCATGACCTGCGGATCCAGGCCCAACCGGGCCAGATCCTGGCACACGGCTTCCACGCTGGCGGCATCATAGTTGGGGTGCTTGCCACCGCGCAGGATGACATGAGTGTCTTCGTTGCCGGCGGTCTTGAAGACAGCGGCGTGACCGGACTTGGTAATGGAAATGAAATGGTGGCCAGCATGGGCGGCCTTGATGGCATCGACCGCGATACGAATGTTGCCGTCCGTGCCGTTCTTGAAACCGACCGGACAGGACAGACCCGAGGCCAGTTGGCGGTGCGATTGCGACTCGGTGGTGCGGGCTCCGATAGCGCCCCAGGCCACCAGATCGGCAATGTACTGGGGGGTAATCAGATCGAGGAATTCAGTAGCGCAAGGTACGCCCAACTCATTGATTTCGCAGAGCAGTTTCCGGGCCAGATGGAGGCCCGTGTTCATATCGAAGCTCTCGTTCAACTGCGGGTCGTTGATAAAGCCCTTCCAGCCCACCGGGGTGCGCGGTTTTTCGAAATAGACGCGCATAATGATGATGATGTCATGGGCAAGCTCATCCGCCAGCGGCTTGAGACGGCGGGCGTATTCGATCGCCGCATCGTGATCGTGGATCGAGCAGGGGCCGACCACGACGACCAGACGATCGCTAGCCTCGCGCAGGACATCATGGATGGCGCGGCGACCTTCGAAGGCCGTTTTGAGGGCCGTGTCCGAGGCCTTTATCTCGCGCATCAGTTGCATGGGGGCGAGCAGAACATCGGCCTGTTCGATTCGGGTGTCGTCGGTACGGTAGGTCATTTGAGCTCCGGGTTTGCGTTTTAATGGGTGCCCGCCCTGAACAAAAAAACCGCCAGGTCGGGCTGGCGGTTTCGGGAGAGGTGCGCTGCGTCAATTCCTCCCGGCCGCCAAGGGCAAGGGAAAAAA
>SXTL01000058.1 GCA_005790965.1 Burkholderiales bacterium
CTCCGACGAGCTACCGAGCTGCTCCACCCCGCGTCAGAGAAGCGAGATTATGCAGACCACCCAATAGGCTGTCAACACCTATCTGCCATTATTTTCCATCCGGCTGCGCGCTTCCCCGCCCAGAACGGTATCATCCGTCCCAACCCACTGATTGAAAACGCAATGCATACCGCCTTCGAACTAAGCCGCTTGCCACGCATTATTTTTGGTCCTGGCACGCTTCTTCGTGTCGCCGACATTTCCGCCCGTTTTGGCCACTCGGCGCTCCTTGTTACCGGCACCAAAACCTTGGCTCGCAGTGCGTCCTGGCCGGCCTTGCGCGCCGCGTTTGAGCAAAGACAAGTGGCATGGCAACTGGCCCACATCCCGACCGAACCCAGCCCCGACCTCATCGATAGCATCGTTCATGCCCACGCGGGGCAACCCATCGCTGTGGTCATCGGCATCGGCGGCGGTAGTGCATTGGATGCCGCAAAAGCGATTGCTGGACTACTTCGTCGCGGCAACTCGGTTCGCGACCATCTGGAAGGCGTTGGCCCCGAGCTTCCTTACCAAGGGCCAAGCACGCCGTTTATCGCGGTGCCCACAACAGCCGGGACCGGCTCCGAGGCGACCAAGAATGCCGTACTTTCGCAAGGCGGTGTGCGCGGCTTTAAGAAATCCTTTCGCGATGATCAACTGGTTGCAGCGTGGGCCGTCATTGATCCGGATCTTCTCGCTACCTGCCCCCCGGCTATGATCGCGGCCAACGGCATGGATGCCTTCACGCAACTCCTCGAATCCTTCGTTTCCACTCGCGCCAACCCGCTCACCGACACCCTGGCACTGGATGGCCTGACGCGGACGCGGGACAGCCTAATTCCCTGGTTCAATGCGCCGGAATCACGGGATGCCAGCCAACACCGTGCCAACATGGCCTACGCCGCCCTCCTCTCTGGCATCACCCTAGCCCAAGTTGGGCTAGGCTCCGTGCATGGCTTGGCAGCGCCTTTGGGGGCCTTTTTCCCCATCCCTCACGGCGTAGCATGCGGCACCTTGGTCGCCGAGGCCACGCGCATCAACATTGCGGCCTTGCGTGCCCGCATGCCCAAAAGCACCGCTTTGACAAAATACGCGGTCGTTGGGCGGCTGCTCGCCGAGGACGCCGGCCTCTGTGATCAGGATGCCCACGCCGCTCTGGTCTCGACCCTGGAAACCTGGACACAAGCAATGGCCCTACCACGCCTGGCCGCCTTCGGTATCGAGGCAACGGCGATCCCGAAACTGGTCGCCAACAGCCGGGGGAGCAGCATGAAGACCAATCCCATTGACCTGGACGACGCGGATCTCGCCGAGCTACTCAGGGCACGAATCTAATCCCCAGCCCAATCCTCATCTGCGCAGCCCTTTAGCACCTGAGCCACCACGCGGCCCGGGAAACCGCGCGATAACAGGAAGCGGGTTTGTCGCGCGCGATCCTTAAGATCAACGGGCAAAGCAGCAAATTTCCTTTGCCAGACGGTCCGGCAATGTTCCAGGTCACTCGCCTGCGCCTCGGCAAGAGGAATCGCACAATCCTGTTCTGAGACCCCGCCCTGCCTCAAATCCTGACGAAGGCGCAAGCTACCATGACGACCGGCACGGCTATGGCCCAGCATCTCTGCATAACGAATATCTGACAGAAGATTTTCCGCCTCCAACCGATCCAGCACGGCAGCGATCAACGCGCTGGGATCGACGCCTTCGGCCGCCTCGGTGTGGGCCACCAGTTTGCGTGCCAACTCGGCACGGCTGTATTCGCGCCGTGCCAAACACGCGATGGCGCGCTCGTACAGGGTCACTCTACGGCGGTTGCACCCGGGCCCTTGACGCCCAAATTGGCGCGAATTTTGGCCTCGATCTCGGCCGCAATGTCGGCATGCTCACGCAGATATTCGCGGGCATTGTCCTTGCCTTGGCCGATTTTTTCGCCCTGATAGGCATACCAGGCGCCGGCCTTGTCAATCAGCTTTTGCGCCACGCCCATCTCGATGATTTCGCCCTCACGCGACACACCCTCGCCGTAGAGGATATCGAAGATAGCTTCCTTGAACGGCGGCGACACCTTGTTCTTAACCACCTTGACGCGGGTCTCGGAGCCCACCACCTCATCCCCCTTTTTGATCGCGCCAATGCGGCGAATATCCATGCGCACTGAGGCGTAAAACTTCAGCGCGTTGCCGCCGGTTGTGGTTTCTGGGCTGCCAAACATGACGCCAATCTTCATCCGAATCTGGTTAATAAAGATCACCAGCGTATTGGTGCGTTTGATGTTGGCGGTCAGCTTACGCAAGGCCTGGCTCATCAAACGAGCCTGCAAGCCCATATGTGAGTCGCCCATCTCGCCCTCGATCTCGGCCTTGGGCACCAGTGCCGCCACCGAGTCGATAACGATCACATCGACGCCGCCAGAGCGCACCAACATGTCGCCAATCTCCAGTGCCTGCTCGCCCGTATCCGGCTGGGAGATTAGCAAGTCACCGACATTGACACCCAGCTTCTGAGCATAATTCGGATCAAGTGCGTGTTCGGCGTCAATGAAGGCCGCCGTGCCGCCCAGCTTCTGCATTTGCGCAATCACCGACAGCGTCATCGTGGTTTTGCCTGACGATTCCGGGCCATAGATCTCAACGACTCGACCGCGTGGCAAACCCCCAATACCTAGGGCGACATCCAGCCCCAGAGACCCGGTCGAAACGGTTTGAATGTCGTCGATGACCGAACCATCACCCATCCGCATGATGGAGCCCTTGCCGAACTGCTTCTCGATTTGAGACAGCGCCGCTGCCAATGCCTTGACCTTGTTTTCATCCATGTCCGACTCCAATCCTTAACGGTTTTTAAATTGCTGCGGCCATTATGGCACGGCAAAAAGCTCATAGGATGAGCCTAGCGCAGGCCTTAAAAATGGATCTCCATCCCTACCAATTATTCTTGCTGCATGTTTAGTGACTCTCAGCAACCCGCCCCAGAACCCCCTTCAAGGCCTGTTGCACGGTTTGCGCCCGAATCACCTGACGGTCGCCAAAGAAATGATAGCGCGTTGCGACAATGTCAACACCTACGCCCGCCGATTCCGCCCAGGCAATCCACACCGTACCCACAGGCTTCTCGGCAGTCCCACCACCTGGGCCCGCAATCCCGGACACCGCCACCGCCACCTGCGCCCGGCTCGCCGCCAACGCTCCAGCCGCCATCTCCCGCACCGTGGCCTCGCTGACGGCCCCGTGCTGCCGCAAAGTTTCTTCCCGCACCCCGAGCATTTCCTGCTTTGCGGCATTGCTATAGGTGACAAAACCGCGCTCAAACCATTGCGAACTACCTGCGATCGCCGTCGCGACCTGCGCGATCCAGCCACCCGTACAAGACTCGGCGGTAGCCAGCATCCAGCCCTTGCGCCTTAAGGCCCAGCCCACTTCAGCGGCGAGCGACGCCAATTCGGCTTCGCTCACAGCCATGTCGACACTCCGAACAGCACCCCGATCGCAAATCCAGCCGCCAGCACATCGTCTAGCATCACGCCAAAACCTCCCTTGACGCGGGCATCAAGCCAGCCAATCGGGAATGGTTTCCAGATATCAAAGAGCCGGAACAAAGTGAAGGCCAACACATAACCCCACGGCTCTGCAGGCGCAAATGGCAGCACGCACAAAAAGGCCGCCACCTCGTCCCAAACGATCCCGCCGTGGTCGTGCTCACCCAACGCCCGTCCGGCAACCCCACAGGCCCAGACTCCGATCGCCAGAAAAGCCAGTGCCCACAGCCAGAAAAAGGGTGAACCAAGCAACAGGAAATAGAACGGAAAAGCGACTAGCGTCCCCACCGTGCCCGGGGCCTTGGGCGCAAGACCCGCGCCAAAACCCAAGGCGATGAAATGGGCTGGATGGGCAACGAGAAAGTGGCGATCAGGCGAAATGGTCATAACCCCTAGTGTGTGCAAAAACGCGCCCATCCGCATCTACCAACTCTGGTCGTTCTGTAATCCGGCCAATTTGGGTTACGGCAACCTCACACTCCCTGGCCGCCTGCCGCACCGCATCGGCACAAGTGGGCGCCGCCGTAAAACACAATTCGTAATCATCGCCACCGGCAAGGGCGCAGACATCGAAATACGCTGTGAAGTCCGAAAACCCTGCTGCAAACGGAATGGCTGCGCGGTCGAGCCGGGCGCCGACACCCGAAAGTTCGAGAATATGCCCCAGATCGGCCAACAGTCCATCTGAGAGATCAATCGCCGCATGCGCCAAACCCCGCAAGCGCATGCCCAATTCAAGGCGTGGCCGGGGTCGGTGCAAACGCTCCAGAGCAAGATCTGCCGCAGCGCCCAGATCCAGTTCACCGCGCAGATGGCGCAACGCGAGAGCCGCGCCGCCTAGTTCACCAGACACCCAGACATCATCGCCCACGCACGCCGCATCACGGCGCAAAGCCTGCCCCGGCTCAAGCTCGCCCAGCACGGTAATACAGAGATTGAGCGGCCCACGCGTCGTATCGCCGCCAATCAATTCCACCCCGTGCGCATCGGCCAGCCCATACAAGCCCCGCGCAAAGGCAGAAAGCCAGGCCTCGTTCGCTTCCGGAAGGGCCAGCGCCAAGGTGGCCCAGCGCGGCTTAGCGCCCATAGCAGCCAAATCAGACAGATTGACCGCCAGCGCCTTGTGCCCGAGCGATTCGGGATCAGCGTTGGCAAAGAAATGCCGGCCGCTCACCAGCATATCGGTCGACACAGCCAGCTGAGAACCCGGCGTTAACGCCAAAAGAGCCGCATCATCACCCACACCGAGCACCGCACCCGGCGTGGCGCGAGTGAAATAGCGACGGATCAGATCAAATTCGGAGGGCACCGCTGTAGTCGTCTTAGTCGCCACCTCTGCCGCCGCATCTATCGTGCAGACCGCCCCGCCCCGACCTCAACCTGACGCACAACCTGCGCCAGCTTGTCGAGAACACCATTGATGTACTTATGGCCATCGGTGCCGCCGTAGCGCTTCGCCAGATCGACGGCCTCGTTGAGCACTACCCGGTACGGGACATCAGGCTGATGGATCAATTCGTAGCCCCCCAGCAGCAGAACCCCATGTTCGATCGGCGAAAGGGCCTCAACCTCGCGATCCAACATGGGAGCCAAGGCCGCATCCAATTCCACCGCATGCTTGAGTACCCCGGCCAGGAGCGCCTCAAAGTGGGTCACATTAGCTCGACCATGGATATCCGCCGCCTCGGCCTGTGCCACTAGCACGGCCAACGAACTGTCGTTCAACTGCCACTGATACAAGGCACGCAAAACCAGTTCCCGGGACAAACGACGGCTCCCGGAGGATTTGGCCCCAAGTGAGGTTACCGGTGCTTCAGGAACAGGGCTCATAGCGACTTGAGCAACTGGGCCATTTCCACCGCAACCCGCGCCACATCAACACCTTTTTCGTCCATGCGCACGACCGCCTGATCTTCGTTTTCCAGGGTCAGCACCGCGTTGCCCACAGGGATACCCGTGTCGAGCTGGACGCGGGTGATGCCGGCGTTGGACTCATTCGACACCACTTCAAAATGATAGGTCTCGCCGCGGATCACGCACGCAATGGCGATCAACGCATCAAACTGTTCAGAGTCCGCCATATGCATCAACACCACCGGAATCTCCAGCGCGCCGGCCACATTAACGATACGGATATCCGGCTCGGCCACGCCCAGTTTGACTAGGGTATCGACACAAGCGGCCAACAGCCCTTCGGTAATCGTGTGATTAAAGCGAGCGCGGACGATACCAATCTTCAAGCCTTGGCCGTCCAGCGCGATTTCGCGCTCTTGGACGCGGTCGTATTGAGCCATTTCAGTTCCCCTGTTCCATAAATCCAGTCACTTCCAGCCCGAAGCCGGTCATCGACGGCATGCGGCGCGGGTGTGATAACAGGCGCATCTTGCCCACGCCCAGATCACGCAAGATCTGCGCACCAATGCCGTAATTACGCAGCTCGACCTTGCCTGCGACCGAGTGATCCGCACTCAGGCGGTCCAGCAAATCCTCGCCCGTTTCTGGGCGATGCAGCAGCAACATCACGCCGCGCTCGGCCTTCGCCAGCGCCTTCATGGCCGCATCCATGGTCCACGAATGGCCGGTGCCAGAATCAATAAAATCGAGCACCGAAACCGGCTCATGCACCCGCACCAAGGTTTCAGTATCAGCAGCCAGCGTGCCGCGCACCAGCGCCAGATGCGTTTCATTAGCGGTGCTATCGTGATAGGCCAGCAGATTAAATGCGCCCCACGGCGTTTGCACCGCCTTCTCGGTCTTGCGCACAACCAGGCCTTCGGTCTCGCTGCGGTAATGAATCAGATCGGCGATCGTGCCAATCTTAAGGCCGTGCTCCTTAGCAAAGACCAGCAAGTCCGGCAGACGCGCCATCGTGCCGTCATCCTTCAGAATCTCGCAAATCACCGCGGCCGGAACCAGGCCCGCCATCGCCGCCAAGTCGCAACCTGCCTCGGTGTGGCCGGCCCGCTTCAAAACGCCGCCCGGCTGGGCACGCAACGGGAAGATATGGCCGGGTTGGATAATATCGGTCGCAACCGCATCTTTTTTTACCGCCGCCAAAATTGTCACTGCGCGGTCGGCCGCCGAAATACCCGTAGTCACACCCTGCGCCGCCTCGATCGACACCGTAAAGGCCGTGCTGTAAGGGGTCTGATTGTCCGCCACCATCTGTTTCAGGCCCAATTGCCGGCAACGGTCATCGGTCAAAGTCAAACACACCAAGCCACGGCCATACCGGGCCATGAAGTTGATCGCCTCGGGCGTAGCAAACTCGGCCGCCATCACCAGATCGCCTTCATTCTCGCGATCCTCCTCGTCCACCAGAATAACCATGCGGCCAGCCTTTAGCTCGGCAATGATTTCGAGGGTATTTGCAATTGTCATATCAGTCTTTCTTGTCCAAATAGGCCATCAGGCGGTCGGCGTAACGGGCCAGCATATCGGCCTCTAGATTGACGCGGCTACCCGGTTGCAGGTCGCCCAGCGCCGTATGCTCCAGCGTATGGGGAATGAGATTGATGGAAAAATCACGGTCATCGACCGTATTGACAGTTAGCGATACGCCGTTCACAGCAATGGAGCCTTTCGCCGCCAAATAACGCGCCAACGCCTCCGGCGCGCGAATATCAAAACGGTGACTCTCGCCAATGCGCGTGAGCGCCAGCACCTCGCCAACGCCATCGACATGGCCCGACACCAGATGCCCACCCAGCCGATCGGATAGGCGTAGCGCCTTTTCCAGATTCACCCGCCCCCCGGCAGAAAAGCCCGTGGTGCAAGAAAATGTTGCGCCGGAAACATCAACGCTGTAGCACGGCGGCGTTTGCGTCGTAGCCAAGGCCACCACCGTCAGGCACACCCCGTTGGCCGCAATTGAATCGCCCAACGCCACATCCGCCAGATCGAGTCCGCCCGCGTCGATCACCACGCGCGCATCGGCACCCGACAACGGCGTCACGCTGACGATATGGCCCACGGCCTGAATGATTCCGGTAAACATGATAAAGAGCCCGCCGCTAGATACGGCCTAATTTCCAAAAGGTCGGCCATTTTAGGGGTTTTGTCGCAGCGGGAGAACCCCAATCAGACTCAAGTGCCGCCGCTAATGGCAACAAAGGATCGCACCCTGTCGCTTCGCGACAACGCTTAACGGCGGACCAAGTGCCGAAATAGCCCAGCAATTGCGGCAAATTCCACTCCGCCCGCAACGCGATCTCTGGGGCCATCAGGGGCGCCAATGGAAACGGCAAATCACGGTAGCCCGTTTCAACGAAATGGCGCTCCGGCGGCCAGAAACCCGCCAGCGTCTGCTCGTAAAAATTCTGAAAAGTCTCAGCGATCTCGTTTGGAACGATCAACCGTTCGTAGCCCCACAAGGCCAGCACCCCACCAGGCCGCAGCACGCGGCGCACCTCGGCATAAAAGGCCGGCAAATCAAACCAATGCGCCGCCTGCGCCACCGTCACCAAATCCACACTCGCATCAGCCAGGCCACTAGCCTCAGCCGAGGCCACGCGATACGAAATACGCGGATGCGGCACCGCGTGCGCAATCTGCGCCGCACTCGCATCAGTCGCAATCACCTGCGCAAAATGCCCGGCCAACCCCAGCGCTGCCTGCCCCGTACCGGTGGCGCAATCCCAAGCGACCGCACGCTGTGCGCTCAGGTCAGCCAGAAACGCAAACAACTCCGGCGGATAACCCGGACGAAAAGCCGCGTAGCCCGTGGCTAGTGCAGAAAAATGATCCTGAAACCCCTTCACGACGAAATCGGCCGTAGCGTAAGCCGGATATCGTCCCCGAGTTGCCGCAGGTCTTGAATCCGGAAGTCATGGCATTGCGCCATTTGCGCGTAC
>SXTL01000059.1 GCA_005790965.1 Burkholderiales bacterium
GATTTACCGCCCGAAGAAGACGCGAAGATCCCGACTGTCTGCTCCTCGCTCGATCAGGCGCTTGATTATCTCGACAAGGACCGTGAGTTTCTGACCCGTGGCGGCGTGTTCAGTAATGACATGATCGATTCGTACATCGCGCTCAAGATGGAAGAGGTCACCCGATTCCGGATGACCACGCATCCGGTTGAGTTCGATATGTACTACTCGCTGTAAAGATCGACGCGCGACCCGCACCCCGGTGCGGATACAAAAAAGGCGGCCGCAAGGCCGCCTTTTTTATCGGCCGGACGGGGAACCTTCCGCCCTTAAAACCCATCCCTTTATTTATTGCACCATAATGGTGCGCGTGGCATCCTGAGCCTCTCTGAGACCCGCCCTTTGGCCCCATTTATCGCGCCCCGACGATTGGCAAGCTTCTTGCGTCTATCTAACCATGCCACCTACGACCGCATCCCCTGACGATCTCATCGGACTGGATCCGCTGACGACCGCCGTCCTTGTCATTGATGAGAATGATCGAATCAGCCTGATCAACCCGGCCTGCGAAAACCTGCTCGGTCTCTCTGCCCGCCAAGCCTGTCAGCGCACCTTGGCGCAACTCGCCACCGGCCCGACCCTGGAACGCATCGTGCATCAGGTGCAGCAGACGCGGGCGGGTGTCACCGAATACAACCTCTCCTTCACGGTCGGTCTGCAGCGACAAGAGGTCAGCCTCACCGTCACGCCTCTCGAGGCCCAGCCGGGACGCACCCTGGTTGAGTTTCACCCGCTCGCGGGCGGCAGTCGCATCGCCCACGAAGAGCACACTCTGATCCAGGCCCAGGCCAGCCAGATGCTGCTGCGGCAACTGGCACACGAGATACGCAATCCCTTGGGTGGCATCCACGGAGCGGCGCAGCTTTTGGAGGCCGAGCTAGGTGACGCCACCGATCTGCTTGAATACACCCGGGTCATCATCAAGGAAACCGCGCGCCTGCAAAACCTCTTGGATCGCATGCTCGCCCCGGCGCGACGGCCCGATATCCGCCCCCTCAATGTGCACGAGGTCCTGGAACGGGTACGCAGTCTCCTTTTGGCGGAATACCCGCAACTCAGCATCGCGCGCGATTACGACACCAGCCTGCCCGAGACCCACGGCGATCTGGAACAACTCATTCAAGCCCTGCTCAATATCGCCCGCAATGGCGCCCAAGCCACCGAGGGCCAAGGCCAACTGCGTCTTGCAACGCGTATCGCCCGCCAGGTCACTCTGGCTATGAAACGCTGGCCGCTGGCCTTGCGCATCGACATCGTTGACAACGGTCCGGGCATTCCTGAAGCCATGCGCGACACCTTGTTTTTCCCCCTCGTATCTGGCCGTAATGATGGCTCCGGGCTCGGCCTGACCCTGGCCCAAACCTATGTGCAACGACATCAAGGTGCCATCCATGTGGATAGCCAGCCCGGACACACCTGTTTTTCAATCTACCTCCCCATCACTTCTCCTGAGGCCCACCCATGAACGAAGCCCGTGCCGCTCAAGCCGTCTGGATCATCGACGATGATCAGTCCATCCGCTGGGTCTTCCAGAAGGCCCTGCAACGCGAAGGCCTGCCGCATCGCCTGTTTGACAACGCCCGCGAGGCTCTCGCCGCGCTGGGGCGTGAGGTGCCGGGCGCCATCCTGACCGACATCCGCATGCCCGGCATGGATGGCCTGGCCTTCATGGAAGCGGTCAAGAGCCAACATCCCCGCCTGCCGGTCATTGTCATGACCGCCTACTCCGATCTTGATTCGGCCGTCTCTGCCTATCAGGGCGGTGCGTTTGAATATTTGCCCAAGCCCTTCGATATTAGCCACGCCCTCGGACTCATCCACCGCGCGCTGGAAGAAGGGCATAGTCTCAGCGACGACACCAACGCCCCACTGGAGGCCAACGGTCAGGCCCTACTCGGCCAGGCCCCTGCCATGCAGGAGGTCTTCCGCATTATTGGCCGCCTTGCCAACAGCCAGGCCACCGTCCTGATTACGGGTGAGACCGGCACCGGCAAGGAGCTCGTGGCCCATGCCCTGCACCAGCACAGCCCGCGCCGCAACAAGCCCTTCATTGCCCTCAATACCGCCGCCATCCCGCGTGACCTGCTCGAGTCAGAACTGTTCGGGCACGAGCGTGGTGCCTTCACTGGTGCCAGTGCCTCACGGCGTGGTCGCTTTGAACAGGCCGATGGCGGCACCCTGTTTCTCGACGAAATTGGCGATATGCCGGCCGACTTGCAAACCCGCCTCCTGCGCGGTTTGGCCGAAGGCGAGTTCTACCGCGTCGGCGGTCACACCCCGGTTCGTGTCGATGTCCGCGTCATCGCCGCCACGCATCAGGATCTGGAATCCCTGGTACGCCAAGGTGGCTTCCGCGAGGACCTCTTCCATCGCCTCAATGTCATCCGTATCCGCCTGCCCGCCTTGCGCGAACGGCGTGAAGACATCGCCCCGCTAACCCGCCACTTTCTGAACAAGAGCGCCAAGTCCCTCGGGGTTGAGGTCAAGCAGATTGCTGAGGCAGCCTTGCAACTTTTATCGCGGATGCCCTTCCCGGGCAATGTGCGCGAACTGGAAAACCTCTGTCACCGCCTGACCGTCATGGCGCCCGGACAAACCATCGAGGCCAAGGACCTGCAAGGCGACGCGATAACGGCTTCTGCCCAGGGATCTCACACCTACGACTGGTCTGTCGCCATGGCCGAGGTGGCGCGCCAACGCCTCGAAAAGGGCGATAGCGGCATCCTGGCCGACCTTTCGGCGGAGTTTGAGCGCACGCTTATCCGCACAGCCCTCGCCCACACCGGCGGGCGACGCATAGAAGCCGCCATTGCCCTGGGCTGCGGGCGCAATACCCTGACCCGCAAGATTCAGGAACTGGGCCTGGAATAAACACCACCTCGATCCCATCCCGCCCGCTTCGTTTTTCTTGCCGCCCCAGCCAACGATCAAGAAACACTTGAAATGACCCGCCTCGTTTCGGGGATAATTCCCGCATGACGGGCACTTTACTCATCCAACTGTTACTGCAAGTCTGGCTGCCCATCGCCCTGCTGGTCGCAGCTGGCGGCTTGTGGACTCGCTATCGTCGCCAGATTCCGGCTGACCGCTTGCGCGTCGATCTCAATCGGCTGGTGGTTGATGTACTGGCCCCACCGCTGCTATTTGCCCTGTCCGCGCAGGCGCACATCAGCCTAGATCTGCTCTCGGTGCCGCTAATCACCGCGATCGGCATTGGCGTGGCCTTCGCCGTGCTTTACCCGGTGTTGTATCGCTCGCCCATTGGACGCCATCTCAGCCGCGAGACCCGCGCCGCCATCTTGTTGGCGGGTATCTTTTCCAATGTCCTGTTCATGGGCCTGCCCACCTTGGGATTTTTGTTTGGTCCGGCCGGCGAACCCTATGCGGCCTTCTCCGATGTGCTGGCCTCCACGCCCATCCTGTGGACCTTCGGAGTGTGGATCGCCACCCGGCTTGGGCACGAAGACGGCCACGGCAAATCCCTGCTTATTACCGTATGGCGATTACCCCCGGTCTGGGGCTTCGTGCTCGGATTTGCCGTCAATTTTGCTGGCATTGAGGTCGAACCCTTGATCAAGGCCGCCCGCTTCATCGGCATGGCGACCGTGCCGATCATGCTCTTTACTTTGGGTCTATCCATTCCATGGGGGAATCTGCGCCCCACCTTGCCGGTCGGTATCGCCGTTGGGGTCAAACTTATTGTTGCGCCGCTGGGCGCCTGGCTTGCAGCCCGCGTTCTTTTTGGGGATTCGAGCGGCTCTCTGGCCGAAGCGCAACAGGCGGGCGTGTTCGAAGTCGCCATGCCCACCATGATCATGGCCGCCTCCTTCGCAGATCGCTTTCACCTCGATGTCCGCGCCGCCGCCCTCACCGCAGGCCTTTCCAGCTTGGGATTTTTACTCACGCTGCCGCTATGGATTGCACTGTTGCGCTAGCGTAGTGCCGGGCTAGAGAACCCTTTCGCAAGTAAGCACTAACTACTCCACCTCGTCGATCCACGCCATCTGTATCGCCTCAAGGATCTTTTCTCCCGAACGGTTGGGATCATCTGCAAAACCGGGTAAGGCCAGAATCCAGGCGTGCAGGTCAGTGAAACGGATGGCCTTGGGATCAATCTCGGGGTGGTGTTCGGCCAGGGCAATGGCGATATCGAGGCTATCTGTCCATTTCATGCGTGTGACTCCTTGACCATGTTGATGGAATAGCGCGGAATCTCGACGACCAGGTCGGCTGTCCCCACGCGAGCCTGGCACGACAGACGGGAGTAGGGTTCCAGACCCCACGCCTTGTCGAGCAGGTCTTCCTCGTCCTCTGTGGCCTCGGCGAGGCTGTTAAAGCCCTCGCGAACGACGACATGGCAAGTGGTGCAGGCGCAGGACTTTTCGCAAGCGTGTTCGATCTCGATGCCGTTGGCGAGCAAGACATCGCAAATCGTCTCACCGCTGGCCACATTCTCCAGCACAGCGCCGTCCGGGCAGACTTCAACATGGGGCAATATCACAACTTGGGGCATGTGCCTCTCCAGAATCCGAAAATTAAGTTAACGCCACTCGCACGCCATCCCAGAATCGTATTCGCGCCGCAATCGCCTCTTCGGCTGCCGCA
>SXTL01000060.1 GCA_005790965.1 Burkholderiales bacterium
ATTGCTGGAGGTTCATGTAATCTAGGTGCAGGTACTACAAGACCAAGCCTCTCGAATTGCTATTTGCTAGAAATCCATGACGATATGGGGCATATTGCAAAGTCCGTATCGGATGTATTGCTTCTATCAAAAGGTTCTGGAGGAATAGGTGCATCCATAACAAAGCTTCGTGCTACAGGATCACCCTTGAAATCTAGTTTTGGTGGTGTATCGAGCGGTCCAACACCATTTGCAAAAATCTTAGATACCGCTATTCGTGCTGTGCAACGCGGTGGGAAAAAAGTTGGTGCACTTTGTTTCTATATGGAGAATTGGCATATAGATTTTCCTGAATTTCTTGATTGGAAACACAATGCAGGGGACGACTATATGCGTATGCGTACGGCAAATACCGCAGCATTTCTCTCGGATGAATTCATGCGTCGTGTAGAAACAGGGCAGGATTGGTATATGTTTGATCCGGCAGAAACTCGCGATCTCAATGAGCTTTACGGAAAAGAATTCTCTATTCGTTATGCTTATTATGCAGATAAGGCGGAAAAGGGTGAGCTGAAGATACATAAAAAGGTTCCAGCAAAAGAGCAGTATAGACAGATACTCACATCATTGCAATCCACCTCTCATCCATGGCTTGTTTGGAAAGATACTATAAATCTCCGCGCTCTGAACAATAATACCGGCACCATTCATATGTCGAATCTTTGCACCGAGATATGTCTTCCACAGGATAAGGACAATATAGCAGTATGTAATCTCGCATCACTCAATCTTTCTGCTCATATAAAAAATAAAGAAATACACTGGGGAAGACTTGAAGAAAGTATAAGACTTGCTGTGCGTCAACTTGATAATCTTATAGATATAAACGAATTGCCAATACCAGAAGCAACAAAGTCAGACAAAGAGAATCGCGCAATGGGGCTTGGCGTTATGGGTTTTGCAGATACCATAGAACAGCTCGGTATGGCATATGACAGCGAGCATGCATGGGACTTCGCCGATAGAATATTCGAATTCATCAGCTATATGGCAATCGATGAAAGCGCAAATCTAGCACAGGAAAGAGGATCATATGCAAATTTTGCAGGCTCTGAGTGGTCAAAGGGTCATGTGCCGATAGATACTGTGAAGAAACTCGGTGATGCACGAGGTATGGCAGTTACTGTAGATAGTCAAAGTAAGCATAGAGGACTCAATTGGGAAATGTTACGTCAAAAGGTCAGAAAGGGTATGCGCAACGCTACTCTTATGGCAGTAGCGCCAAATGCAAATATCGGACTTGTAGTAGGAACTACTCCTGGCATCGATGCTCGTTTTGCACAGGTATTTTCTCGAAATAAGATTTCTGGAAAATACATGGACATCAATCACAATCTAGTAAAAGATTTAAAGAATATGGGGATTTGGGAAAAAGTACGCGAAGCAATTATAGAAAATCAGGGAGATATTTCCGCAATTCCTCAGATACCACAGCATACAAAAGATATTTATAAAACCGCTTTCACTACTTCTCCTTATGCATATATAGAAGTCGCCGCTCGTGCACAAAAATGGGTAGATCAGGCACTTTCACGAAATATGTATCTCGAAACCAGAGATATTGATGAAACTATGGATATCTATACTACTGCATGGAAGAAAGGTTTGAAATCAACTTATTATCTCCATATGAAGCCACGACACACTGCAGAGCAGAGTACAACAAAGGTAAATAAAGCAGAAAAGATTGGCAAAAAAGGCTTCGCTGCGGTAGCATCAGTTATGAAAGAAGAATCAGCTTCAATAGAAATAAAATCATCAATAATAAGTCCAATGCAAAACCCAGTACAGATACCGCGATTTGAAAAGGTAATGGTAAGCGTAGAGAGAGCAGAAACCATGACTATATCATCAGACGAACCAGTTGTGATAGAAGAAATGATAAAGGAGATGAAAAAAGAAATTCCAAGAGAAATACCCAAATCAATAGTAAAAGAAAATCCACTTACCAAAGAGCAAATAATGGCAAAGCTTTCAAATAATCCAAATATCAGTATAAAATCACAACCAAAAGTCTGCCCAATAGATCCGGCAGAGCGAGCGCATGGCCGAGCGCGTCAAAAACCAAGGCGCGCAACGCGTCCAAACGCAAACCTTCCGTAGCGGCCTGTGGGCCAAGGATGGGCAGACCTTTCTCAATGTCCGGCAAATTTTGCCCGATGCCACCTTACGCGGCGTGCGCCTCTATAGCGTCAATGACCAGACTCAGCTCCTGAGCATCACCGAAGCCGCACGAGGGCACTGGGACACGCAAGGCGCCTGGCGGCTTGAAGATGGACGCAGCCTTCATTTCACTCCCCAAGGGCCGCAGCTCACCCCCTTCGTCACCCAACCCTGGCCTTCCAAGGTTGGCCCAGATCTCCTCACCATGCTGATGGTCAAGCCCGAGCATATGTCGATCCGCGCCCTCTACGAGTACATCCACCACCTCCATGCCAACCGACAGCAAGCGTCACGCTACGAACTCGCCCTCTGGAAAAAGCTGATTTATCCCTTGTCCCCCATGGTCATGCTGTTGATTAGCCTGCCGTTTGCCTATTACCAAGCACGGAGCGGCAAGATCGGCGGAAAATTAATGCTGGGGCTCGGTATCGGCCTTGCCTTTCACCTGATTGGCAAGGCCTCTGGAGATCTGGCCCTACTTAAGGACGGTACGCCCGCCATGGCGGCCTCGCTCCCCCTACTGGCCTTTGGCTTAGCCGGGCTCATTGCCCTGTTCCGGGTTGAACGCACCTGATAACCAAGGCAGCGCTAGGCCAACGCTTACAAACAGCCTGAATCACGAGCGCGGCTCGACCTTCACCACTCGGGTTCCCGCCAGATGATCATGGAGAAACTGACGCTCGCGATCAACAAGAGCCCAAGCGATGCCCAAGCCTAGTGTGGCCAGCGCCCAAAAATACCGAAGCCAAGCCCGCCGCCAAGACAGCGCCGCACCCTCACGCGTCACGACACGGATATGCCAAGTCTTCATGGCCAGCGTCTGCCCGCCGCGCACCCAAAAGAGTACAAAGTACCCGCCGGCCACCATAACCAAGTAGGTCTGAAAACCCATCTGAACCAGGGCGCTACGCTCGCCCACGGCCCCCGGAATGAGGCCAACCACCATGAAACCTGCCACGAATAGCCAGGCCATCAACAGCAACGCATCGTAAAACATTGACGCCAAACGGCGCCACAGGCTTGCCAATTGCATGCTTCACTCCCACATTCGCAAGCCGCCATCCTAACCGAAGCCATCCACCCGCACGATTCCGAGGCCCGTAACGCCCCAAAGCAATCCCATTTGCGCTCTCGGGACTCTTTGCGTACAATTCGCCGTTTCCGTTACGGGAACTCCGTGACGACCTGATTTGTAGGAGCTGAACATGTACGCGGTTATTCGTACCGGCGGCAAGCAATACAAGGTTGCTGCTGGCGGCAAACTCAAGATTGAAAGCCTGCCGGTTGAGGTGGGTAGCGAAGTTGAAATCCAGGATGTCCTGATGGTTTCCGATGGCGACAAGATCAGCGTCGGCGCACCGACGGTGGCGGGTGCCGTGGTCAAGGCGACCGTCCTTTCCCACGGCCGTGGCCAGAAAGTCATCATTTTCAAGATGCGCCGCCGCAAGCACTATCGCAAGACCCAGGGGCATCGTCAGAACTACACCGAAATCCGTATCGACGGCATCACGGTTTAATCTCAGGAGTACAGCACCATGGCACATAAAAAAGCAGGCGGTAGTTCCCGCAACGGCCGCGATTCAAACCCGAAGATGCTGGGCGTCAAGCGCTACGGCGGCCAATTTGTTCCGGCCGGCAACATCCTCGTCCGCCAGCGTGGCACCGAGTTTCACCCCGGCACCAATGTCGGTATGGGCAAGGATCACACCCTGTTCGCCAAGATTGACGGTATTGTCGAGTTCGCCATCAAGGGCGCGCTGAAGCGTCGGACCGTTACCGTCAAACCGGTCGCTGCCTAAAAGCCGCTTCGCGCTACTAAGCTCCAGCAGCTGTTGGACAGAAAGGCCCTGTTGCCCCTTCCGGGCCACAGGGCCTTTTAACTTGGCAGTTAATTTCCCATCCCCATTCTGATCGCCAACCCGACTCCTCAATGACGCGCATCTCGTTCTACTTCAACGCCGACGACCCGCTGAATTTGACCCATCGCCTGATCGGCAAGGCTCGCCAGCAAGGCCTTCATTGTCTGATCTATACCGATGATGCCGCCCGAGCGACGCAGATCGATCAGCAACTGTGGTGCGCCGAGCCCCTCAGCTTTGTACCGCACACCCTGTGCGAAGATGCCAACGCCCCTGAAACGCCAGTCCTGATCGGCACGCAGCCTGACTCCTTGGCGCGTTGCGACCTGCTCATTAACCTGACGGCCGCACCCCCGGTCTGTCTGGCGCGCTTTGATCGTCTGATCGAGATAGTCACACGCGACGGAGCCGACCGCGCAAAGGCACGCGAACGCTATCGCCATTACCAATCCCTCGGCTACCCGATCGAAAACCACGATCTCGCCCCGGTCGCCTGATCAGCCCCATCGGCTCCATCGGCCCCGTTATAATTTTGCCCCACTGAATCCAACCTCAACGCCCGCCACCCATGGAACTTGCCAAATCTTTCGACCCCCACGCCATCGAGCAACACTGGTACCCGCGCTGGGAATCGGCTGGCCATTTCCAGATGGGCCGTGCGGAAGGCGCTGACCCATACTGCATCCTGCTACCGCCCCCCAATGTGACCGGCACGCTCCACATGGGCCACGCCGTCCAGCACACGCTGATGGATGCGCTCACCCGCTATCACCGGATGCAAGGCGACAACACCCTGTGGCAGCCAGGCACCGACCACGCGGGCATTGCCACGCAAATCGTCGTCGAACGCCAGCTCGATGCCCAAGGCATCTCCCGGCATGACCTGGGGCGCGAAAAGTTTCTCGAAAAAGTCTGGGATTGGAAGGAGCACTCCGGCTCTACCATCACCCGCCAGATGCGGCGCCTGGGCACCAGCCCGGCGTGGGAACGCGAGCGCTTCACCATGGATGCCGGTTTGTCGGAGGCCGTCACCGAGGTCTTTGTGCGCCTCTACAACGAGGGCCTGATCTATCGCGGCAAACGCTTAGTGAACTGGGACCCAGTGCTGCAAACCGCCGTATCCGATCTGGAAGTAATTAGCACCGAAGAAGAGGGCTTTCTGTGGGAAATTGCTTACCCACTGGAATCGGGCGCAGGTCATCTGTGCGTCGCCACCACCCGCCCGGAGACCCTGCTGGGCGACTGCGCCGTGGCCGTGCAACCCGACGACGAGCGCTATCAACACCTCATCGGCCAAAGCGTGCGCCTACCGATTGCCGAACGCAGCATCCCCATCATCGCCGATACCTATGTCGAGCGCGAATTTGGCACCGGCGTGGTCAAGATCACTCCAGCCCACGACTTCAACGACTGGCAGGTCGGTCAGCGCCATCATCTGGTGCCGATCAACATCTTCACGCTGGATGCCAAGATCAACGATCTGGGCCCGACCGAATACCAGGGCATGGACCGCTACGCTGCGCGCCAGAAAATCCTCGATGCGCTCCAGGCGCAGGGCCTACTGATCTCCGCCAAGCCGCACAAACTGATGATCCCGCGCGGCGACCGCACCCAGGCCGTGATCGAACCCTTCCTCACCGACCAATGGTTTATGAGCATGGAAGGCCTGGCCAAACGCGGACTGGAGGTCGTGGACAACGGCCAACTCAAGTTTGTACCGGAAAACTGGACCACGACCTATCGTCAATGGCTAGGCTATATTCAAGACTGGTGCTTCTCGCGCCAACTCTTGTGGGGCCTCCGCATCCCGGCCTGGTTCGATGCAGACGGCAACATTTATGTCGCCCGCACCGAAGCCGAGGCGCAAAAGCAGGCCGCTGGCCGTAGCCTTAGCCGCGACTAGGATGTGCTCGACACCTGGTTTTCCAGCGCGTTGTGGCCGTTTTCCACCCTCGGCTGGCCGCAAGATACCTGGGCGCTCAAACACTACCTGCCCACTGCGGTGCTGGTCACCGGCTTTGACATCCTCTTCTTCTGGGTAGCCCGCATGGTCATGTTGACCCTGCACTTTACCGATCAGGTGCCGTTCAAGGAGGTCTATGTCACCGGCCTGGTACGCGACGGCCACGGCAACAAAATGTCTAAATCCAAGGGCAATGTGCTCGATCCCATTGATCTCATCGACGGCATCGCACTGGACGACCTTGTTGCCAAGCGCACCACCGGCCTGATGAACCCCAAGCAAGCCGAAGCCATCGCCAAGGCCACGAAAAAAGAATTTCCCGATGGGATTGCCAGCTTCGGCACCGACGCCCTGCGCTTCACCTTCGCCAGCCTTGCCACGCACGGCCGTGACATCAAATTTGACCTGCAACGCTGCGACGGCTATCGCAATTTTTGCAACAAACTGTGGAACGCCGCCCGCTTCGTGCTGATGAATGTTGAAGGGCAGGAGATTGCCACCGCTGCCTGTGAACCAAGCTTTGCCGACCGCTGGATCGTCGCCCGCCAGCAGCAAATGCTGACGCAGATTCACGAAGGCTACGCGCACTACCGCTTCGACCAAGTTGCCCGCGCCGTCTATGAGTTCGTCTGGGACGAATATTGCGACTGGTATCTGGAGCTCGCCAAGGTGCAGATCGCCCAAGGCGGCGCGACAGCGGCAAACACCCGTCGCATCCTGCTGGAAGTGCTGGAATCCACCCTGCGCGCCGCGCACCCGCTGATTCCCTTTATCACCGAAGAACTCTGGCAAGCGGTGCGCGCCGTACAAACTGGCCTAACCGACGCGGACACCCTCATGCGCGCCAGTTTCCCGCACGCCGGCGACACTGCTGACGCCCATGCGCTCGACCAATTCAAGTTACTCGCCAACGCCTGTCGCGCCCTGCGCAGCAGCATGGGTCTTCCGCCTGGCCAAAAAGTACCGCTGGTTATCGAAGGCGATGCCACCGTCATGGCCTACGCGCCTTATCTGCAATCGCTGGCGCGCCTCGAAAGCGTCGTCGCCGTCGCGCACCTGCCCACGGATGCCGATGCCCCGGTCGAGGTGGTCGGCAATTACCGCCTGATGCTCAAGGTCGAAATCGACCGCGATGCCGAAATCAGCCGTCTAGATAAAGAGATCGCCCGCTTGTCGGGTGAGGTCCAAAAGTGTGAAGGCAAGCTCGGCAACGCCGGCTTTGTCGATCGCGCCCCCGCCGCCGTCGTCGCTCAGGAACGCGCCCGCCTCGCCGACTTCAAAGCCACGCTGGAAAAGGTAAGCGCGCAGCGAGCGCGCCTATAGACAATGCACTATAAACGATGGCCTCAAGCCGACACCGGCTTGATTACGCCACTGAATTTCAGAAACACGAAGCCATAGATGATGGCGGCAACGGCGATGCTGAGGTAGGAAAAACCGAGCAATAGCAGCGACGGGTAATAGCTGACATGGCTGTAGATCGCCAGTACTTCGAGGCCCACCAGCACGCACACAAGCCCCCATTGGGCCGGATAAAACTCGGGTTTCGGAAACTGGTGCACGAACCAGTCGCGAAAAGCCATCGCGCACAAGAGAATCCAGAACAGCGACAAGGCGAACAGGATCACTACCGAAGCGAAGGCCAGCGAAGTGATGTCGATGCCCAGCGTCAGCTTGGTGTAGCCAGCGATCTTGTAAATCGAGATAGCGAACAGGCAGTTGATCGGCACGACAATGAAATGCGCGGGCTTCAATGGCTCGGCAGGGGTATTGCCATGGGTCATCTGGGCGAGGATCAGGTACATCCCCTTGATGCCGTAGATGAACAGGCCGATGCTGATGGCGCAAAGCGTCAGCACGCTGCCGATGGCCGTGACCTGCGGATCGGTGGCCGTCATCGTGACGCCGGCACCAGCCAGTGCCACCATGCCCCAGGCGAAAACATCGAGCAGCCAGTTATAGTTGAAGGCCACGGCCTTGCCATCGCGGAACAGCCAGGTCCGGCCTACCGCGACCGAGATGTAACCCAGCACCAGAAACAACAAAGCGAAGGGATAGACCCCGTAACTGAGCAAGGCCGGAACCTGCTCGGAGAACCTCGGGAAGAAAAACGCCACCGGACCAAGGATGACATTGACCGTCATGCCCAGCGCCACGACGGGCGAAAAGATAGCGACATTGATAGCGGGATCGGCCAGGAAATCGCGCATGTCGGTACCCGAGCGGCGCCATTGAATGAGCTCCCGCGTCATCTTGGCGATCAGATAAAAGTGCAACACCGTGCTGACGAGCATCACGGCCAGCAGGAAAAATGTCGCGAGGTCGTAGCGCCCGGAGAGGTCATCCAGACTGATGAGTTTTCCTTGCCGCAGGAAGGTAAATTGCATTAACACGAACGGCATCAAGGCAAGGCCCCCGGCCGCCAACGCTGATTGAAATCGCAATGGATTGAATTTCATGTTATTTCCGATCTGTAAAAAGCCACCTGGCCCGATACGCGGTCGTCAATGCCGCGCTGTGCTTATTCCCGCTTCGCTCCCTAGTTGAGCCTATTACGGAGCCCGGCGACCGTGGCAACATTAGCGGCGCTCTCCCGGGTGCTCCTGCGTGATAACCGGCGCTTCCGGTGTCTTTGCAGTTTGGGCAGCGCCGACTTTCCGCAGGTCGACCGCTGCGGCCGGATTCAAGCGCGGATGGGTTTCCTCGCCAAGTATCGCCAGCCCCAGCCCAGACATGGCCATTGCGGCGGCAACGAACCAGAAGGCCCCTTCGACTGATTGCGTCGTGGCCGCGGCAAGACCGAGGCCCAGCGCACCGATGCCGTAGCCAAGGTCGCGCCAGAAGCGGTAGGTGCCAATGGCCGAGGCACGCCAGTGCGGCGGCGAAATGTCAGCAACGGCGGCCGAGAGATTCGGGTAGAGCATGGCCATGCCGAGTCCCGACACAGCCGCGCTGACCGACCACCAAATCGTTCCCTCACCAAGCAGCATCATTGCGACGCCAGAACCACAGATCCACATACCCGCGACATTGAGCTTCTGTCGGCCCCAGTGGTCAGACAAACGGCCGCTGATGAGCTGGGCGCCCCCCCAGGTAAAGCCATAGACACTGACAATCCAGCCGATGCCAGGCAGCGACACCCCTTTCGAGTAGAGGAACACCGGATAGAACACCCAGATCAGGGCATCCACAAATTTCTCGACCAGGCCCGCCTGGCAAAGGGCGAAGAAGCGACGGTCACGCCAACTGACCAGCGTAAAGATTTCGCGTGTTGTCGGTTTTGCCGAGACGCCGGCGGGGTAGCGCGGATGCAGCGTCGCACCGCTGGCTGCCGCCATGGGCTTTTCTTTCCTAGCCCAAGGCAAAGTATCCTTGACGAACAAAGCCGTGGTCAGTGTCGCTAATCCAATGACCACAAGGCCGAACCAGAGCAACCCAGAGCGCGGCCCAAGCTCGGCCGCTAAATATCCCGTGACAATGCCCGCGATAGCCACACCGATATAGCCAGCGAACTCGTTGAAGCCGATGGTCAGACCACGCTGATCGGGACGCGTGAGATCAAGCTTGGCGGTCTGCGTCATCGACCAGGTAAAGCCTTGGTTCACGCCGAGCAGTAGCGTGGCCACCACGACCCAGTCCCACGAGGGCGCGAAGTAGATCAGCAAAGGAATCGGGATGGCCGTCACCCAGCCCAGCAGTAGCACGCGGCGGCGGCCCCAGGACTCGGCTAGCCGTCCAGCCACAAAGTTGAGCGCGCCTTTGACAAAGCCAAACCCGACGACGAAGGACACCAGCAGGGCAAAGCTGCCTTTGGGCACACCGAACTCACTTTCAGCCAAGGCAGGCACAACGGTCCGCGTCATGCCGATCGTCATGCCAACCAGCAGCACCTGAAATAGCTGATGGAGAAACTGACTGAGGTTGGGCCGTATCCCGTGTTGGATGTCTTCGACCAGGTTCATGCGGGGTTGCCCAAGTTAGCCTTCACCATGCGGTCCATCTCGGCCGGACGGGGCGGAATCTCCTGGGTCAGGGCCGCGACAAAGGCCTCCCGATCCAGTCTGAGCATGGGGTTCCATTTTTTCTCGAAGCCAATGGTCGAGGCCGGCTTACCGGAAATGCCAGCACCGCAGACGCTACCGGCAACATGACCGGCGTAGACCTCAATCTCGTTGGGCAGGCTTAGTAACTTGGCATGCACGCTATCCCAGATCTGCCCGGCCATTTCCCTCTCCTTGCCGGCCAGGTCAGGGCGACCAATGGCGCCGACAAACAGGGTATCACCGGTAACCACAAACCAGGGCTCGGGCGCGGCCTCGCCCATGCGCCGCTTGTCAGTGACCAGAAGGCAAATGGAGTCTGGCGTGTGGCCGGGCGTGTGCAGCACATCCAGAAAGACATTGCCCACCTCGATGCGCTGGCCGTCCTTGAGCGGCTCGAAGCCAAAGCTTACCCGGCCGCTATTAGACTCGTGCAGACAATAGAGGCCGCCACATTGCTCTGCCAGAGTCCGGCCGCCCGAGTAATGGTCGGCGTGGACATGGGTGTCAATGATGTGAGTGATCTTTACATTCTGCCGCGCGGCCTCGTCGATAAACCATTGCTCATCGCCCAGCACCGGGTCTATGGCGACGGCAACATTGCATGAACCGCAACCGAACAGATAGGACAGGGTGGCTTGCTGGGTGGCCAATTGACGGAAAAACATCGATATCTCCTCGTGGTGTTGTAGGGATGTTAGAAAACGAGGGTCTTGTCAGCCCACTCGGTCCATTCAGTCAGGATCTCCATCGTGCCCCGCCCCGCCCCCGGCACCAGACGCTCTTCGGCCATACCGCGTGCGTCCATGCAGGTGCCACAGACCGCCACATCGCCTTTGCGGCGGATCACCGCAGCGAGCATGTCGCCAATGTTGTAGTAACCCTGAGGCACTTTCTGGCCGGCGGCAGCACAGGCAGCCGCATCGCCCATAAGGAAAACGCGAACCTCCTCCTGGCTTTCGAGCAACTTACGCGCCAGGCGCAAGGCGTTATAGCTGCGCTCGGTGCCGTAGGGGGGATCGTTCAGAATAAACAGGTTTTTTGCCATGGTTACTTGCCTCCACTCTTAATGACGGCCTTAAGCGCGTCGTAGTCCTTGCGCACCTTCTCCTGGTAAATCAGGCCGGTCTTGGCGAATTTCGGCGCATTCTCGAACTCCATCACATCCGCCACCATCTGGTAGCTCGACATGCCGTTGTGGTCCTTGCCGTCGGCGGCAATCAGTTTATCGCCATAGAACACGGCCGGTGCCGGCAGGCCCGCGGCCAGGCTCGCCGGCACGATGCGAATCGGTACGCGATAAACATTGGCCACCTCGACAGCAACCTGGGTGTTGTTATTGCAGCGCTGGCCCGGGGGCTCCTTGTTGATGATGGTCAGCACCTTATTGCCGGCGGCATCAAGGGCCCCGGGAACGCTCAGGGCCGAGGCGGCGAAGGTGGCGGCGCTGCAGAACAGCGCGGCAGAAAGAACGAGTGGCTTTAACATGGGCTTCTCCTTTAATAAATTAACAATCTAACGATTGTTGGATTAATTTATAGATCATTCCCTACCTCTGTCAAGCATCCGTTAAGATTCGGGCCATGACTTCGCAAAAAAGTACTGTCCGCCGCGCCAAAGACATTCTCTATGAGCAGGTTGCCCGCATTGGCAAGGCCACCTCCAGTGCAAAACGACTCGAGTTGATTGAACTGTTGTGTCAGGGCGAGAAAACGGTCGAGACTCTGGCCAAGGAGTCGGCCATCAGTATGAAGCTGGCTAGTGCTCATTTGCGGGAGTTGCGCTCCGCCCACCTGGTCGAGACCGAGCGTAGCGGTAAGAATATTTACTACCGCATCGCCAACCGCGAGGTCGCAGAATTTTGGGTCGCCATCCGCTCCTTGGCGGAAGACCGGCTAGTTGAGTTGAAGATGGCGCTGGCCCAGATCACCAACGCACCCAAAGAATTGACCCCGAAGGATCGCGACGCCCTGGTCAAAGCCGCTAGGCAGGGCGAGGTTATCGTGCTCGATGTCCGGCCCTCGCCCGAATTTGCGGCGGCGCATCTGCCTTATGCGCAGTCGCTGCCCATTGACCAGCTGAGATTGCGGCTTTCTGAATTGCCCAAAGACAAGACCATCGTGGCCTACTGCCGTGGACCGTATTGCCTGATGGCGAAGGATGCCGTCGATTTGCTCAAGCAGAAGGGATTCGCAGCCATTCACTTGCCCGAGGGCGTTGCCGAATGGGGTATGGCACCCGTCAGATGACCGCCGCTGTTGCCGCTCCCGCCTGTACGGCCTCGGGTACCGCGCCCCGTTCGGCAAAACTGGCCCATTCCCAGGCCTCGGGTTGATCAATGAGGGCACACAGCAGCTGATTGTTAAGACCATGCCCGGACTTGTAGGCGTCAAACTCGGCCAGGAGCGGATGGCCAGAAAGGTATAGATCACCTAGCGCATCGAGTACCTTGTGTTTCACAAACTCGTCCGCGTAACGCAGGCCTTCGGTATTAAGGACACTAAGCTCATCCATCACGATGGCGTTGTCGAGCGTTCCTCCCAGGGCCAGCCCATGGGCACGCAGGTATTCGACATCGCGCATAAAACCAAAAGTGCGGGCGCGACTGATCTCGCGGATGTACTCAGCCCGAGAAAAATTCATATGCAGGGTATTGCCCGACTGTTGCAGGGCCGGGTGATCAAAGTCGATGTGAAAATTCAGCCGGTAGCCTTCGTAGGGACGAAACTCGGCCCACTTATCGCCCTCTGCTACCCGCACGGTACGCAAGACGCGCATATACCGTCGTGGCGCGTTTTGCGCCTCCAGTCCAACCCCCTGAATCAGATACACAAAGGGCGCGGCCGACCCATCCATAATCGGAACTTCAGGGCCATCCAATTCGATCAACAGATTGTCGACGGCCAACCCGGCCAACGCCGACATCAGATGCTCCACCGTAGCAACCTTGGCTCCGTTCGCCTCCAGCGCGGAACACATGCGTGTATCGGTCACGCGATGCGGTTCGACGCGGAATTCGGGCTTTTCAGGAAGATCCACTCGCCTGAAGATAAGCCCGGTGTTGGCCGGTGCCGGGCGCAGGGTCAGATTAACCTTGCGGCCCCCATGCAAACCAACCCCCCGGGTATGAACCGAGGTTCGTAAGGTATGTTGCGCGATCATGGCGGCATTGTATTCCTGAAGCGCAGCGCGCTATCAACGGCTCAAAGGCAAGATTCTGTGCCGTGCGGCGGCACGACACAGAAGGCACTTCCAGACAACGCGTACAAACCGACGACCGGGGTCGATCAGTCCGCCTGACGAATGCGTAGGAAGGGCGGGATGTCAAAGATGTCCAGAGGTGCCGTAGTCCCGGTGCCCAGGGGCTCCATGCTGACTGACTGTACCCGGCTCGGGTTTATCCGCACCGTGCTACCCTCCGATGAGCCGTCCATGTCGCCTATCGCCGAATCGCCATACAACGGCCTCGGATCGGTCCCGGTCTTCACCATGCGGATCTGGACGGGTTTTTGGACGGGTTTGGTTTGTGCTCCATGGCCTTGATTAGCCAAACCCGTCGCGACCATGGTCACACGGATGCTCTCGCCCATCGCCTCGTCCAACACGGTACCGACGATCACCGTCGCCTCTTCGGCAGTGAACTCCTGGATCGTGTTCATCACCTCGTAGTACTCCTCCAAGGTCAAGCTGTCGTTGGCCGTAATGTTAACCAACACGCCGCGCGCGCCCTTGAGATCGACGCTTTCCAGTAGCGGGCTATTGACCGCCGCCTGAGCCGCGACACGGGCTCTATCCTCTCCGCTGGCAAGGGCGGAACCCATCATGGCCATACCCATCTCGCTCATTACCGTACGCACATCGGCGAAGTCCACATTGATCATGCCGGGATTGGCAATGATCTCGGCAATACCGCCCACAGCGCTATGCAGCACATCGTTGGAGGCGGTAAAGGCATCCGTGAGCTTGGTCTTTGCACCCAATACTTCCATCAGTTTTTCGTTGGGGATAATAATCAGGCTATCAACATGTTCAGACAGGGCCTTGAGACCTTGCTCGGCTGCACGCATGCGTTTGCCTTCAAACTGAAATGGCTTGGTCACCACCGCAACCGTCAGGATGCCCAACTCCTTGGCCACCTCAGCGACCACCGGGGCCGCACCGGTACCGGTACCTCCCCCCATGCCGGCAGCGATGAAGAGCATATCGGCGCCATCAATCATCTCGACGATGCGCTCACGATCTTCCAAGGCCGATTCGCGGCCAACCTCCGGTTTTGCGCCAGCACCCAATCCCTTGGTGATGCTGTTGCCGATCTGTAATTGGGTCGGAGCACGGTTGCGGCGCAAGGCCTGAGCATCGGTGTTGACGGAGATAAACTCCACGCCGCCCATGCCTTTCCCGATCATGTGGTCGATGGCGTTCCCGCCGCAACCACCTACACCGATGACCTTGATCACCGCATCCTGAGTTTGAGTCTCTTCCAATTCGAATAACATGGTCTTGCTCCTTTGCACGCTCGTTGTCTTACAAAAGGCCCGCCGGCCCGCTCATGACATCCGGATCATTGCTGATCCATCTCCCAGGGTGCATCGCTGCACCCCCTTAAAAAGTATCCTTGAACCATTGCTTCATCCGATCTGCGAGAGCGGCAACCCCTCCCTCACCCAGAAACATCCCCTTTTCCGCCGGATCACGCTGCTCCAGGCCCGCGATTAGTAGCCCCACACTGGTGGCATAACGCGGATTGCGAACCCGCTCGGAGAGCCCCCCCGCATAGTTGGGAACCCCCACCCGCACCGGCACATGAAATACTTCCTCGGCCAACTCAACCATGCCCGGCAACAAACTGCTGCCACCGGTCAAGACGATGCCCGACGAGATCTGCTCGAGAAAGCCGGATCGCGTCAGCTCTGCTTTGATCATGCCGAACAATTCTTCCACGCGCAGTTCGATTACCTCTGCCAACAAAGGCCGGGAGAGCTGGCTCGGCGGGCGGTCTCCGATACCGGGGACTTCAATGATCTCGCGTGAATCGGCCAGTCCGCGCAGGGCGATGCCATGACGAATCTTCAATTCCTCGGCCTCCCGAGTCGGGGTACGCAGCGCCATGGCGATATCGTTAGTAATCTGATCCCCGGCAATCGGTAGGACTGCCGTATGTTGAAGCGCACCGTGGGTAAAAACCGCCACATCCGTGGTTCCGCCGCCGATGTCGATCAAGGCCACACCCAGATCCTTCTCGTCCTCGTTAAGCAAGGCCAGGCTGGAGGCCAACGGCTGCAGGATGAGATCGGACAATTCGACGCCACAACGCCGTACGCACTTCTCCAGATTCTGTGCGGCCGACACGGCCCCGGTCACAATGTGAATCTTCACCTCTAGGCGCACCCCACTCATGCCCAAGGGATCACGCACATCGCCTTGGCCGTCGATAATGAACTCTTGCGGCTCCACATGGAGCACCTGCTGGTCAGTCGAGATATTGACCGCACGCGCCGTCTCCATGACACGATCGACATCGGCTTTGGCGACTTCACGGTCGCGCAGCGGCACCATGCCATGCGAATTGAGTGAACGCACATGACTGCCCGAAATGCCCGCATAAACCTCGCGTATCTTGCAGTTGGCCATCAGCTCGGCATCCTGCAGGGCACGCTGGACCGCCGCCACAGTGTCTTCGATGCTAACGACCACGCCCTTCTTGAGGCCGCGTGAGCTGGTGGCGCTCATGCCAATAATGTTAAAACTGCCCTCGTCCGTAGCTTCGGCGACCAGCACCACAATCTTCGAGGTGCCAATATCCAGCCCAACGATCAGATCCTTGTTCTCGCGCATCTTGCTGATATTCGAAAAACTCATGTATGTGCCTTTGCTGATGACTTGTTCGGTAGCTTTGCAGCTGACGACCCAAGGCGAACTGAAAATCCATTCGGATACCGCATATCCACATGCGCAATCGAACCCGCAACCTGGGCCGCGGCCGAATAAAACTGAATGAAGCGTTGGAGCCGCTCACGCAACTGTTCCTGCCCCAAATCGATCACCATTCCGTCATTGAGCCCGAGCTGCCAGGCACTGCGTTGATCGACCCGGATCCGCGTGATCGTCCAGCCCTTGGGTGCCAGAAGGGCTGCAAATTCCGCATGGCGCCGGGCCACCGCACCCTCCATGCCATCGGGCGCCTCAACTCTGGGCAATTCGGGGGCCGGCTGTGCCGGGTAAACCTCGCCCTGCACGCTCAGGGTGTCACGCTCGTTCCAGGCCGCTAACGGAGTGCGCTCTTCGAGGGTTACCCGAATACGCCCTGGCCAGATGCGCTGGGCCTGGGCCCGATAGACCCAAGGCATCAATTCGAATTCGTGTTTGACAGCCATCATGTCCAGGCTCAAAAAGCTGCCATGCAACTGCTTCACCGCGCCGCGCACCCCGGCAATAGTCTGCGTCTGTTGCGCACCACGAATCTCTATCCGCTGGACCGGCAGGCTGCGCTGATACACCACCACCGCGCCATAACCCAAGGCAAAAGCCAGCGTCAGCAGAAAAATGCCCAGCGCCAGACGATTCATGAGTGGCGCGTTATGAGTTAGGTGATGCGTCGCGCTATGCCACATCCGCCACCTCCTCATTAGCCAAAGCCAGCACTTGCAGACACAGGTCGGCAAACTCAATGCCGCTGGCGCGGGCCGCCATGGGTACCAGACTGTGATCAGTCATCCCCGGCGAGGTGTTGATCTCCAGCACATAAGGGCGCTGATTCGCATCGAGCAGGATGTCCACCCTACCCCACCCCCGACAACCCAGTACCGCAAAGGCGCGTTGCGCCAATTGCTGCATCTCGACCTCCAGCGCCGTGGGCAAACCGCTCGGCACCAGATAGCGCGTGTCGTCGCGCAGATACTTGGCCTCGTAGTCGTAGAACTCGGTCGCCGGCACAATACGAATGACTGGTAGGGCACGACCCGCCAAAATACCCACGGTGAATTCGCCACCCGCGAGCTCACGCTCAGCTAGGACCAGGTCGTCATACTGTGCGGCCTTGCGCCACGCCGCTTGCAAAGCTCCGGGGATCTTGACCTTGGTGATCCCGATACTCGAACCTTCATTGGCTGGCTTGACGAAAATGGGCAGGCCCAGTTGTTGTTCAATGGCCGCAAAGTCACTATCCCCGGTCAGCAAGGCATATTCCGGTACCGGCAGGCCAGCCACCTGCCACATCAGCTTGCTGCGCCACTTGTCCATCGCCAACGCCGAGGCCAAAACGCCGCTGCCGGTGTAGGGAATCTTCAGCAAGGACAACGCGCCCTGCATCTGGCCATCCTCACCGCCCCGTCCGTGCAGGGCGATAAAGACGCGATCGAATCCGGCCGCTTCCAAGCCCTGCAAGCCCCCGCTGGCCGGGTCATAGGGATGCGCATCCACGCCCCGACTCCGCAAGGCCGCCAAAACAGCCGCGCCGCTCTTTAGCGACACCTCACGCTCTGCCGAGTCCCCTCCCAACAAAACGCCGACTTTACCCAGCCTTTGCATCGTGTCCTTCATACGGCCTCTCCAACAATACGCACTTCGCGTTGCAACTCGATTCCTGTCTGCGCTTTCACAACCTCTTGCACCTGAACTATCAGGGACTCAATGTCTGCCGCCCGCGCTTTGCCCAGGTTGACGATGAAATTGGCATGCTTTTCAGACACCTGAGCATCCCCCAACCGTACCGCCTTGAGCCCACAGGTCTCGATCAGGCGCGCCGCATAGTCGCCGTCTGGGTTGCGAAATACCGAACCGGCATTGGGCAGATTAAGCGGCTGGGTCTCAGCACGCCGGTCCAGCAGACGCCGGGTCTCGGCCCGAGCGGCCTCGCGGGCATCGGCGTTGGGGTTGCAGCGAAAATGGAACCAGGCGGCGATAAACCATTCCTCGTCGCCCGCCACGAAGCGCACATGCCGATAACCAATGTCGTAAGCCTCGTGCGGACGGGTATGCAGATGCCCGGAACGATCAACCGTCAGCACCTGCAACACCGCGCCCCAGGTCTCGTGTCCATGACAACCGGCATTCATGGCCAAGGCCCCGCCCACCGTACCTGGGATACCGGCCAGAAACTCGGCGCCCTCCATACCTTCAGCGCTAACAAAACGCGCCAATTTTGGGCTAGAGACGCCAGCTTCGGCATACACCACCGCCTCGTCGGCCTGTAAGTGCGCACACCATTCCGGAAAATCGCCCCGGGCCGCAACGCGCAACTCGGACAACAAGCCATGCAAAAAAACCACCGTGCCACGCACTCCGCCATCGCGCACCAGCAAGTTGCTCCCCAGACCAAGAAACAAGACGGGTTCTTCGGCCGGGAGCTGACGCAGGAAGGCGCACAAATCGTCAAGGTCAGCCGGCTCATAAAAACGCTCAGCCGGGCCGCCCACGCGCCAGCTCGTATAGCGGCTCAACGGCACCCGGTGGCGCAAGGTGCCACGCAGAAGATCTGGATTGGAGAGGGTGTGATCAATCACCTTTCAGCCCCCGCCAAGCGACCGGGCAGCTGCCCGATCGACCCAGCCCCCATAGTCAGCACCACATCGCCGGCCTTGAGCAGCCCCACCAGGGCCGCATCTACCTCAGTCACCTCCGGCACGAACAGCGGCTCGCGACCCCGCAAACGCAAGGCGCGCGCCAAGCTGCGACCATCGGCCGCCACCACAGGCGCCTCTCCCGCCGCATAGACCTCAGTCAACAGCACACTATCCGCCTGCGCCAAGACCGCGACAAAGTCTTCAAATAAGTCGCGGGTGCGGGTATAGCGATGCGGTTGAAAGACCAGCACGATGCGCCGGCCCGGAAAGGCCCCACGCGCAGCCGCCAGAGTCGCCGCCATTTCCACCGGATGATGGCCGTAGTCATCCACTAGGGTGTAGTGGCCGCCCTGCGGCAGAGTAATCTCACCATAACGCTGGAAGCGCCGCCCCACCCCATGGAATTCAGCCAGGGCCTTTTGCACCGCCGCATCCGGCAGATTGAGTTCCCAGGCCACACCGATAGCGGCCAAGGCGTTGCGTACATTGTGCAAACCCGGCAGGTTCAGGCGAATATCAATGGCTGAACGACTGCCATTGCGCAGCGCTGTAAAACGCATTCCGCCAGCCTCGGGCCGCACCTCAATTGCCTGAATACCCGCCCCCTCGGAGAGGCCGTAAGTCATGACCGGGCGAGTCACCCGAGCGCGAATTGCAGCCACACCGGGGTCATCAATACACAAGAAACTCATGCCCCAGAACGGCAAGCGATGAATGAATTCAATGAAGGCCGCCTGCAAACGCTCGACACTGTGGCCGTAGGTCTCCATGTGATCCTGATCGATGTTGGTGACGATCGCGATCACCGGCGACAGATGCAGGAATGAGGCGTCCGATTCGTCCGCCTCGGCCACCAGATATTCACCCTGACCAAGACGCGCATTGGCCTCGGCGGCCAAGAGCTTACCGCCGATGACGAAGGTCGGATCGACACCAGCCTCCGATAGCACACTGGCGATCAGACTGGTGGTCGTGGTCTTGCCATGCGTCCCGGCAACCGCAATCCCCTGCTTGAAGCGCATTAACTCAGCCAGCATCATTGCTCGCGCGACCACTGGAATCTGTGCGGCGCGCGCCGCCACGACCTCGGGGTTGTCGGCCTGCACCGCCGTCGAGGTGACGATCACATCGACACCCTGCACCTGACTCGCGTCATGCCCCTGATATACGCGTGCGCCTAAGCTGGCCAGCCGCTTTGTCACGGCGTTCTCAGCCTTGTCACTCCCGCTGACCTCGAAGCCCAGATTAATCAACACCTCGGCGATACCGCTCATACCGGCGCCGCCGATGCCCACGAAGTGGATCCGCTTGACCTTATGTTTCATCGCCCTATCTCCTCCATGGCATCGGCCACGCTTACCGCCGCGTGCGGAAGGGCCAGCGCCCGCGCCCGGCAGGCCCGCTCGACCAATTCCGCCCGAGTCAACGAACGCAACCAGGCCGCTAGCGATTCCGCTGTCAGGTTAGATTGCGGCAACAACCAGCCTGCATTGGCATCGACCAGGTAGCGCGCGTTGGCCGTCTGGTGATCGTCCACGGCATACGGGAAAGGCACCAATCCTGCAGCCACGCCTGCGGCGGCTAGTTCAGACACCGTCGAGGCCCCGGCCCGGCAAATCACGCTATCCGCCCAGCCATACGCCGCCGCCATATCTTCGATAAAGGCGACGCATTCGCCCGCCACACCGCACTGCGCATAATTCTTTTGCAGGTCCTCGAGATGCTTGGCTCCCGCCTGATGCCGTACCTGCGGCCGCTCGGCCTCAGGGATCAAGGCCAAGGCCTGCGGTATCAGGCTATTCAAAGCTGTAGCCCCCAAACTGCCGCCGATCACTAGGAGGCGCAACGCTCCAGCTCGTCCTGCCAAGCGTTGCGCTGGCTCGGCCAGCGCGGCAATCTCGGCTCGCACCGGGTTACCCACAAACCGCGTCTCGGCTCGACAACCCGGGATGGCGCGGCGACCCGTAAAACCTCCTGGCAGACCCAGCAAAATACGATCTGCCACGCAGGCCAGCAGTCGGTTGGTCAAACCAGCGTGGGCATTCTGTTCGTGAATCGCCAGCGGTCGACCCAACAGCGCGGCCATCATGCCCCCCGGGAAGGCCGCGTAACCACCCATGCCCAAGACCACGGCCGGCCGGACCCGTCGCACGATCCGCAGCGCCTGCCAGAAGGCCCGCAAAAGTTGCAGCGGCAACAGGGCCAGACGCATCACGCCTTTGCCACGCACCCCGGCCAGCGTCAGGGTCTCCAGGCGAATCCCCTGTGCCGGTACCAGTTTGGCTTCTATCCCAGCGGCGGTTCCGAGCCAAGTGATGTGCCAACCGCGGGTGCGCAGGACTTCCGCCACAGCCAAAGCGGGAATGACATGCCCACCGGTCCCGCCCGCCATAATCAGCGCGTGACGATTCATGCCGGCCTCCCGCCACGCATCAACAGCCGATTCTCGTAATCCACCCGCAACACCAAGGCGATTGCCAGACAATTAACCAGCAGGCCGGAGCCGCCGTAACTCATCAGCGGCAGGGTCAGTCCCTTGGCCGGCAGAGCCCCCAGATTGACCCCAATATTGATAAAGCACTGCGCACCCAGCCAGACCGCGACCCCTTGCGCTACCAGGGCCTGAAAATTCCGTCCCATCAAGGAGGCTTGCCACCCAATGGAAATGGCCCGCCAAATCACCCAAGCGAAAAGGCCCATGACCACCACTATCCCCAGCGCGCCGAGCTCTTCACCCAAAATGGCGATCAGGAAATCGGTGTGCGCCTCGGGCAGATAGGCCAATTTCTCGACGCTCTCGCCCAATCCCACGCCCAGCCAGCCACCACGCCCCACCGCCATCAAGGCATGCGTGACCTGATATCCCGCACCGAGAGGATCACCCCACGGGTCCATGAAGTTCATCATCCGTACCAAGCGGTAGGGGTTGGCCTGAACGAGAGTAATCACTCCCAGAACCACCAGAACCAACAAGAATAGAAACAAACGCAGATTCAGTCCGCCCAGGAACAAAATGCCCATGGCGATAGCCACGATAACCAGCGTAGCCCCTAAATCGGGCTCCATCTGCAACAGGCCGGTGATGAGCAACATGACCAGAAACATGGGCAGAAAACCCTTTTGAATACTGCCCATGAGCGCGGCTTTGCGCACCGTGTAGTCTGCTGCGTAAATAACCGTGGCCAGCTTCATAAGTTCCGATGGCTGAAAATTGCCGAGCGGGCCAAGACTAATCCAGCGCCAACTGCCCTTTACTTCGCGCCCAATGCCCGGCACGAAGACCAGTACCAGAAGGGCTGTCGACACCAAAAAAAGGATAGGTGCGGCCTTCTGCCACGCCGCAGACGGGAGGCGGAAGAGGGCCATAGCGGCCGTGATCGCAATCAGCAACGAAACGCTGTGACGGAGCAGGTAATGTTGCGCGCTGTGGTTAGCCGTGCGCGCCTCAGCGATGCTGATCGAAGAGGAATAGACCATCACCAGACCCAGAGCAAGCAGCCCCGTAACCACCCAGAACAAGGCCATGTCATAGGGCTGCAGCGTAGTGCGCTTCAAGGCGGCGTTATAAAACATGCGCCACCTCCTCTTTCAGCACCTCAGCCTTGAATACCTCGGCACGGTGCACATAGTTACGGAACTGATCCCAAGATGCGCAGGCCGGTGAAAGCAATACCACATCGCCCGGTTGGGCTAAAGTGCGGGCTGCCGCCACGGCCCTCTCCAAGGTCTCACATTGCTGAACCGAGGCCCGCGGCCCCAAGGCAGACTCAATCAGTCGAGCATCACGGCCAATCAGCAACACGGCGCGCGCGTGACGCGCTGCCTCGCGGAGCGGCGAGAAGTCCTGACCCTTGCCATCCCCCCCCGCAATCAAGATTACCGGCTGAGTAAAACCCTTCAGCGCGGCCTCAGTCGCGCCCACATTCGTGCCTTTGGAATCGTCGTACCATGTCACGCCGTTGATCTCAGCCACCCTTTCAACACGATGCGGCAAGCCCCTGAAAGTACGCAACGCCGGTAACAGCTGCTCATAAGACAGGGCGATGGCACGACACAATGCCAACGCGGCTAGGGCGTTGGCAGCATTGTGCAAGCCCGCAATAGGCAACTCGCCAACCGGACATAAAGTCGTTGCGCCCTCGGCCAGCCAGAGCACTCCTTGCTCGCGCACGACGCCGTATTCCAGCTTGTCTGCATTCAACCCGAAACTGCGCATATCACGGCCTGAATTGGCCAGCGCTGCAGCCGGTGCATCATCCCGATTGACGATCTGCACGGCGGCATGAGCGTAGATGCGCGCCTTAGCGGCCGCGTAACCGTCCATGCCGTCATAACGGTCGAGATGATCTTCGGATAAGTTCAGCACCGTAGCCGCCGCGGGTTTCAGAGTGTGTGTGGTTTCCAGCTGGAAACTGGACAGTTCCAGTACCCACACCTCCGGGCGATGTCCGGCCAGGAGTGCGTCCAACACCGGCAGACCGATATTTCCAGCCACGACGGTTTTCTTGCCGGTCGCCGCGCAGAGATGCCCAACCAGACTGGTGACGGTACTCTTGCCGTTGGAACCGGTGATGGCAATAACCTGGCTGGCATCCCCCGCAATGGCGCGGGCGAAAAGCTCGACATCACCCACAATGTCTTTTCCCGCCTTGGCCGCAGCGGCAATCTCGGGCGTAGCCACAGCAACGCCAGGACTGACCACAATCATCTCGGCCCAAGTGAAATCGGCGCTGTCGAACCGTCCCAGGGTCAGCGCCTCTGCCGGCAAAATCGAGGCATGCGGCGGGAGTTCGCGTGAGTCCGTGCCGCGTACCACAGCCCCTTGCGCTAATAACCAGCGCACGCAGGACGCACCGGTATCACCCAGCCCTACAACCAGGGCCTTGATAGCGGTGCTGTCTGTGCGTGTGCAGGCCATGTTCATCGCAGCTTCAAGGTAGACAGGCCGATCAATACCAGCATCATCGAGATAATCCAGAAGCGCACCACGACCTGGTTCTCTTTCCAGCCCTTGATCTCGAAGTGGTGGTGGATAGGCGCCATCAGGAAGACGCGCTTGCCGCGCAATTTGTAGCTGGCGACTTGAATCATCACCGACACCGTTTCAGCGACGAACACGCCCCCCATGATGAACAACACAATTTCCTGCCGTACGATGACTGCGATCACCCCCAGCCCGCCCCCCAAGGCCAGCGCCCCGACATCACCCATGAACACCTCGGCGGGATAGGCGTTGAACCACAGGAAGGCAAGCCCTGCGCCAACGATGGCGGAGCAAATGATGACCAGTTCGCCGGCACCTGGAATGAAGGGCAGAGCCAAATATTTGGCAAACACGGCATGGCCCGCGACATAGGCAAAAATGCCCAACGCACCGCCCACCATCACCGTTGGCAGGATGGCCAGGCCGTCTGCACCGTCAGTCAGATTGACTGCGTTGCTGGCGCCGACGATGACGAAGTAGGCGAGAATCACAAAACCGACCGTCCCCAACGGAATGGCGACTTCCTTGAAGAAAGGCACGATCAGCTCGGTTTGAGCCGGCAGGTGGGCGGAGTAAGCCAACCACAGCGCCACAATCAGCGCGATCACCGACTGCCAGAAATATTTCCAGCGCGAGGCCAGGCCCTTCGGATCGCGATACACCACCTTGCGCCAGTCATCGACCCACCCGACGATGCCAAAGCCGATTAAAGTCACCAGCGTGGCCCACACATAGCGGCTGGAGAGATCTGCCCACAGCAGCGTCGTCAAGGTAATGGCGACCAAGATCAGCACGCCGCCCATAGTCGGGGTGCCTTGCTTAACAAGATGGGTTTGCGGGCCGTCGGTACGCACGGCTTGACCGACTTTTTTGGCCGCCAGCCAGCGAATCAAGGCTGGACCGATGAGGAAAGAAATCGCCAGCGCGGTCAGCGCCGCCAGCACCGCTCGCAGGGTGATGTACTGGAACACATTGAAGGCGCGCACATCGTGGCCAAGCCACTGAGCCAGCATTAAGAACATCGTTTTGCCTCCACAAAGGATTGCACCACGCGCTCCATCTTCATGAAGCGCGAACCCTTTACCAGCACCGTCACCTGTGGACCCAGCGCTTGTTCCACACCCGCCAGCAGATCTTCGATCAACTCAAAATGCTGACCACCCTCGCCAAAGGCGCGTGCCGCATGAACCGCCAAAGCACCGAAGGCCAGAAGGCGATGGATGCCAGCCGCCCTCGCGCGTTGACCAATCTCTGCATGTAAAGCGGCGGCGTCTGGCCCCAATTCGCCCATTTCGCCCAGCACCAGAATCCGCGTCCCTGGCAAGGCGGCCAGTACGGCGATTGCCGCCGACACGGAATCAGGATTGGCGTTGTAGGTGTCGTCGATCAGGCGCGCACCGAGAATGCAGTCGTGTATCTGCAGGCGCCCCTTAACCCCGGCATAGCCCGCCAGCCCCCGCGCCACCGCATCGGTTGATGCCCCCAGCGCCAAGGCCGCCGCCGTAGCCGCCGCCGCGTTGCGCAGGTTGTGTTCACCTAACACGGCGAGGGTGGTTTCGATCCGGCCTTGTGGGGTCTCGAGCGTGAGCGCCGTGCCATTGCGCTCGGCCCGCACATCCGCACTGTCACCCAGCCCAAAGGTCCGGATCGGATGGGCACCGGCCAGTTCGCGCCACAACCCCGCATGAGCATCGTCGGCGTTGACGATGGCCGTGCCATCGGCACGCAGCCCGGCATAAATCTCCCCCTTCGCGCGTGCCACTGCCTCAACCGTGCCCAGTCCGGCCAGGTGCGCGCGCTGGGCATTGTTGACCAGAGCGACATCCGGAGCAGCGATGCGGGTCAGGTAAGCCAATTCGCCGGGGTGGTTCATACCCATCTCAGCAACGCAGTAGCGATGCCCAGGCCTCAACTTGAGCAGGGTCAGCGGCAGGCCATAATCGTTGTTGAGATTGCCCTCCGTTGCCAGCACAGCGTCCTCACCGACCGCCGCGCGCAAGATTGCCGCTGTCATTTCCTTGACCGTGGTTTTGCCATTGCTGCCGGTAATCGCCACCAGCCTGGCCGGCATCTGACGGCGATGCCAGGCCGCGAGTTGACCCAAACCAATCCGGGTATCCGCCACCACGATAGCGGGCGCCACCGCCAAGCCCGCATCAGCGGCAATCATCACGGCTGCGGCCCCCCGCGCCAGCACATCGGCCACAAACTGGTGCGCATCAAAGCGTTCGCCGCGCAAGGCAACAAACAAGGCCCCGGCGACATCGCCACGACTGTCGGTGACGACGCGATCCCACGCGACATCGGCACCGCTGGCGTGTGCCTCCAATGCAGCGGCGACTTCAAGCAATCTCATGGGTATTTCCTCGGGTTTTCAATGCCTGCCGGGCGACCACGGCATCGGAGAACGGCAAGCGTTGACCGCCAATTTCCTGGTAATCCTCGTGGCCCTTACCAGCAATCAGAACCACATCGTCGGCTTCAGCTTCAGCGATGGCCGCGAGAATGGCTGCCCCGCGATCGACCAGAGCGCGCTGCCCGCTCGGCATGGCCACCATGATGTCGTTCAGAATGGTCTGCGGATCTTCATGCCGCGGGTTGTCACTGGTCACAATGGCGCAATCTGCGCCTTGGGCGACGGCCGCCCCCATCAAAGGCCGCTTGCCGCGATCTCGCCCACCACCACAGCCAAACACACAACACAGGCGGCCCGGAGTAATCGGCCGCAAGGTGGCCAACACCTTCTCTAGGGCATCCGGGGTGTGGGCATAGTCAATGATCACTCGCGGGCAACCCGCTTCGCGCGGCATGACCTGCAAGCGACCCGTCACCGGCGCAAGTTGTTCCAGTTGCGCCACCACCTCGGTCAGTGACACGCCACTTGCGAGCAAGGCCCCGCCAACCGCCAGCAGATTTTCAGCATTAAAGCGGCCCAACAGCGGTGAGCGCACGGCCAAAGCGCCCCATGGCGTAACCAGCGTGAAGCGCACACCATCGGCATCCATCTGCAAGGCCTCGGTATGGATGTCGCCCTGATCAATGCCGTAAGTCAGCACCTGCGGCACACGCCCTTCGAGTTCACGAGCCAAGCGTGCGCCCAGCGCATCGTCGGCATTGAGCACGGCGGCTTTGAGTCCAGGCCAAGCAAACAGGCGGGCCTTTGCGGCGGCATAAGTGTCCATGTCGCCGTGATAATCGAGGTGATCGCGCGACAGGTTGGTCAGCACAGCCACAGCAAAATGCATCCCCGCTACGCGACCTTGATCGAGCGCATGTGAAGACACCTCCATGGCCAGCGCCACGGCCCCCGCATCGGCAAATCCGGCCAGCAGGCCCTGCAAAGTGACCGCATCGGGCGTGGTGTGGCTACTGCCTTGCAGCGCATTGACGAAGCCGTTGCCCAGCGTGCCGACGATCGCCGTCTTGCGGCCAACCCGCGTCAGCGCCTCGGCTATCCAATGCGAACATGAGGTTTTGCCGTTGGTACCCGTGACCGCAATGCTCCACAACCGGCCAGACGGATCGCCATACCAGTCGACCGCCAACTCGGCGGCCACATGGGTCAAGCCCTGCAGCGCAAAGTTCTCCACCCGGACCTCGGACGGCCACGCAAAATCGGCCGGTTCCCAGACCACGGCGGCGGCACCGGCCTCGACGGCGGCAGCAATGTGGGCGCGGCCATCATGCACCGCGCCGGGCCAGGCCAGGAAAATGTCGCCGGGCCGCACGCGGCGGCTGTCTGCGCTCAGATGCGCGCCTGGCGAATGCTCACGCAAGGCGGCAATCAGGGTGTCGAGCTTGGCATCCGTCATACCGCCTCCGCCACCACCGGCGTGCGCACCGGCGGCAAAGATTCCATCGGCGCATCCGGCGGCAAAGCGAGGAAGCGCAAGGTGCCAGCCATGATGCGCGAGAACACCGGCGCGGCTACCTCACCTGCGTAGTAAGCGCCCGTGCTCGGCTCATCTACCATAACGGCGATGACCACGCGCGGGTCGGAGGCCGGGGCCATACCGACAAAAGAGGCGTAATAGCGATTGCCAGCAAAAGAGCCATCAATCAACTTGTGGGCAGTACCCGTCTTGCCGGCCACGCGATATCCCGGCACACGCGCCTTGGGTGCCGTCCCCCCCTCCTGCGTCACCATCTCCAGCATCACGCGCACCTGTTGTGCCGTCGCTTGGCTAATCACCCGCTCACCCGCGACCGGAGCACTGCGTTTCTCCACTGTCAGCGGCATCAACAAACCATCATTGGCGAAAATGGTATACGCCCGCGCCAGTTGCAGCAGGCTGATCGAGAGGCCGTGGCCATAGGCGAGCGTGCCTTTTTCGATCGGCAACCACTTGGTTTTTAGGCCCCGCAACTGGCCACGCGTCTCGCCCGGTAGGCCCGAGCCCGGCAGCTTGCCAAAGCCGCTGCGGGTATAGATGTCATGGATATCGCTATCACGCATACTGCCCGCGATCTTGGCCATCACGACATTGCTCGACACCTGTATAGCCTCCGCCACACTGATGACCCCTTTGGGATGGGTATCGCGAATCTGTTTGCCCGAGAGCACCAAATTCTCGCTGGCGTCATAGCGACTCGCCGGTTTAACAATGCCCCGTTCAAGCGCCGCCGAAATAAAGATCGGCTTCATGGTCGAACCCGGTTCAAAGGCATCGACTACGGCATGATTGCGAGCCAGCGCTTGGGTCATCGTCGCACGATCATTCGGGTTGTAGGCCGGATAATTAGCAACAGCCAAAATCTCGCCCGTGCGGGCATCCAAAACCACGGCACTGGCTCCTTTGGCGCGGAATTTTTCATACGCCGCCTGTAGTTCCCGGTAGGCCAGATACTGAATCTGCGAATTGAGGCTAAGGGTCAAATCCCGCCCATGTTTGGGCAGACGAACGAGATCCAGCTCCTCGACAACATTGCCCGATCGATCGCGAATAACCGACTGCAGTCCAGGCACTCCGGCTAGCACCGATTGATAGGAAAACTCGATGCCTTCCAGGCCCTTGTCTTCCACATTGGTCACACCAAGAACCTGCGCCATCGTGTAGCCTGCCGTGTAATAACGACGATATTCCGGCTGGCTACTCACCCCTTTGATCTTGAGCGCCATCACGGCCTCTGCTTCCTCTGCAGGCACTTGCCGACGCAGATAGACAAAACGGGCTTTCTTGTCGCGCACCAAACGCTCTAGCCAGGCCCGATTGATCGTCAAACCCATCGCCAGTTGCGTGATCTGAGCGGGCGTCATCTCCGCCTCACGCGCATTAAGCACAATGGCGGCGGCCGGAATGCTAATCGCCAGATGCGCCCCGCGGGCATCCAGCAGCATGCCCCGGTGGGCCGGAATCTCAACTTTTCGTTTAACACGCAGGTCGCTCTGTTTGACCAGAAAGTCTTTCTCAAAGACTTGCATATAGAAGAGGCGGCCCACTAACCCGATCAGCGCACCAAAAATCAGCAGCATGACGACCTGCATGCGCCAGCGCTGCAGGTCGATCTTCATGGAGGGCGAACGCCGCGCTTTCATTGCACCACCCCAGACCCAGCCGAACTTGGCCCCGAAGCGTTTGCTGCCCCGCTATTCAACTCAGGCTCCGCCGACAACACCCGAATACGGGAGGTATCCGGGTTGCTCATCCCAAGACGCTGTGTCGCGATCGCCTCAACCTTGTGGTACATGGCCCAACTCGCTTGCTTGAGCAGGAGCCGTTCCCACTCCACCTCAAGGTCGCGTCCCACTTTTTGCGCTTGCTGCAATTCCAAAAACAACTTGCGCGCCTCATGGCGCGCGGTCACTACAGCCAGTGCGCTGACCGTAATGAGCAGCACAAGGAAGATATCGACCCGGGTCATGACAGACCCCGCCGCTCGGCCACTCTCAACACCGCGCTACGAGCTCGTGGATTGCGGCGCAATTCTTCAGCACTCGCCCGCATGGCCTTGCCCACCAAAGTCAAACGCCCTGGTGGCAAGAGATGCGCCGGCATCGGCACCTCGGCAGGAATCTGCGGCCCCTGCGCCTCGGTACGCATAAATTGCTTGACTTGACGATCCTCGAGCGAATGGAAACTGATCACCGCCAGCCTCCCGCCGGGACCCAACGCGGCCAACGCCTGCGGGAGAACCTCCGCCAGTTCTTCAAGTTCGCGGTTAATGTAAATCCGCACAGCCTGAAAGGTGCGCGTCGCCGGATCCTGACCGGGCTCGCGCGTACGGACAGCGCGCTGACAGATCTCGGCCAACTGCCGCGTGCGCAGCAATGGCTCTTGCTGGCGCGCTTCGACAATCGCCTTTGCAACCCGGCGAGCAAACCGCTCCTCGCCGTAATCACGCACCACCTCGGCAATCTCGGTCTCTGACGCCAGCGCCAACCACTGCGCCGCGCTCATCCCCGTCGTGGTATCCATGCGCATGTCGAGTGGGGCGTCGCCGCGGAAACTGAAGCCCCGTTCGGTTTGATCGATCTGCGGGCTGGAAACGCCGATGTCGAGCAGAATGCCATCGACCTGAGTCATTCCCATAGCCTGCAGGGTCTCCGCCAGACGGCTGAAAGGGGCGTGAACGATCTGGAAACGCGGGTCGCTGTGCGCCAATACCTGGCCCTCGGCGATGGCTTGCAGATCGCGATCCAGCGCGATCAGGCGCCCCTCTGGTCCCAGGGCGGCCAGAATGGCGCGGCTGTGACCGCCCCGACCAAAGGTGGCATCGACATAAACCCCATTGGCGCGGATGGCCAAAGCGGCGACCGCCTCCGTCAACAAGACGGGAATATGAGCGGCGGGCAGGTTCACAGCGAAAAGTCCCTGAGCTCATCCGGGATATCTCCTGCCTGCATGGCTGCCGCCAGTTGCCCCGGCAGTTCGTTGGCCGAAGCGTACAACGCCGTCCAGGCCGTCTCCGACCAGATCTCAAATTTGTTGCCCTGACCGACCAGAACGGCCCCCTTGTCCAGCCCCACCCGCTCGCGCAGAGCCGCAGGCAACAAGATACGCCCGGCCGCATCTAATTCCACATCAGCCGCCGAGCCGACCAAGACGCGCTGCATCAGACGGCTGACCGGGTTAAAACTGGGCAAGGCATTGAGCTTGCGCTCAATCGGCTCCCATTCCGGGAAGGGATAGAGCAGCAGGCAGGAAGAAGGATCCAGCGTGACGATCAGGCGGCCGGCGCACTGCGCCTGCAACAGCTCGCGATAACGCGCCGGAATGGCCAAACGACCCTTTCCGTCCAACGCCAGATGCGAATGACCCCTGAACATAGCGCGTATGCAGATGCCGGAAACCACCCCGACAACCCACTTTCTCCCACAAATCTCCACCAAGCTGCACTATAGGAAGCAGAAAACGGGTCGTCAAGTGAAATTTTCAATAGGGACAAGGACTTATGCAATCAGGCTGCCAGAATAAAACCGTCCAGATTATTATGTAAATGCGAGACAAACTTAATGTAAGTTATGAAATAACTCACCGATCTTCGGCAAGACTGGTACATCACTACTAGCCAGAAAAGACCGTAGCAGGATCAAAAAACAAAAGGGAGGGGAGTTGGCCGATAAGCCGGGTTCTGTCGTGGACAGTCATTCATCTGGGACCACGCTCGCGCGCCGCCTCGTGCAGCCTACCCGCAGACTCCGACGGGCCGCCGGTGTTCCGAAAAACATGTCTGCCTATTTGGCCTTGCTCCGGATGGGGTTTACCCGTCGGGACGGTTGCCCGCCCGACCGTGCGCTCTTACCGCACGATTTCACCCTTGCCTGTACTAACTTGCGTTAGCCATCGGCGGTATGTTTCTGTTGCACTGTCCGTCGCCTTGGGGCCTTGCGGCCTTATAGCGCCCAGGTGTTACCTGGCATCCTGCCCTGTGTAGCCCGGACTTTCCTCCCGCCACAAACAGGTGACGGGCGACTGTCTAGCCAACTCCGAGCGGCAGTATAACCGCGCCAACCGTTAATCTGCGTCCTTATCTGCAGACAAGGACAAGGCCCGCGTATAGAGCGCTGATTTGTTGAACCCCGTGAGCCGGGCTGCCAATCGAGCCGACTGGCTGGGCGACAACTCCTCCATCAAGGTCGCCAACACTGCCTCGGCCCGCGCACCCTCGGCATCCGGGTCAGGTTCAGGAGCCACCACGACCAAGACAAATTCACCCCGCTGATGATCCGGATCAACCCGCAACCAGTCCGTCAGATCCCCTAACGCGGCGGCGTGAAACTGTTCAAAGTGTTTACTCACTTCCCGCCCCAAAAAGCAATGGCGGGTCGGCCCCAGTTCCTGAACCAGATCCGTCACAGTCTCTAGGATGCGATGCGGCGCCTCATAAAAAACCCAGGCGCAGGGCCGATCTCTCAGGCTAGCCAAGACCTTGCGCCGTGCCGCCGTTTTGGGCGGCAAAAAGCCGTGAAAACACCAGTCCCCTTCTATCCCGGCAACGGACAGGACGGCCGTCACAGCACTCGGTCCGGGCAGCGGAGTAATAACGAAACCTGCCTGCCGTACGGCCTGCACAACGCGTGCGCCGGGATCGGAGATGCCCGGCGTTCCGGCATCAGAGACCAGCGCCACGCTATCGCCCGCTCCCAAAGCGGCAATAATTCGCGTCGCTGCCTCGCGTTCGTTGTGTTCGCGGCAGGACAACAGCGGAACCCGAATCCCGTAGGCGGCCAGCAAGGCCCCCGAGACCCGCGTATCCTCCGCTGCAACCAGTGCCACGCTACGCAGTACATCCAGGGCGCGCAAGCTGATGTCGCGCCGGTTGCCAATTGGCGTTGCTACGACATACAGTGTCGAAGGTCGGGCGGGCTGAGCATCATCGGGCATCATAAAGATGGGGGCAAGCAAGAATGGCAACAGGGAGAAGCATAACCCAGCAAAGCGGTGAGGCCGCCGAAAGACAAGCAGCGCGCTTCCTCGAAGGCCAGGGCCTGACCGTGATCGCACGCAATTATCGCTGTCGCGGCGGCGAGATTGACCTCATTGCCCAAGACGGTGACAGCCTCGTCTTCGTCGAGGTCCGCGCCCGGCGCAACACGAACTACGGTGGCGCAGCAGCAAGCATTACGCACCGCAAGCAACAACGACTAATCTACGCGGCTCGCCATTACCTGATGCACCTGCCGCACGAACCTCTGTGTCGCTTTGATGCCATCCTCATTGATGGAGAGCGCCTGGAATGGCTGCGCAGCGCGTTCGATGGTTTTTAAAACAGGGCGTTATAATCCGAGCTATCTTTTCTGTTCCCCTTGGAGAACTTCCATGCGCAGCCCCCTCGTGATTGCCTTTTCCCTTCTAGCCTCAGGCCTGCTCGGTGGTTGTGCCCCGGTCATTGTCGGCGGCGCCGGAGTTGGTGTCCTCATGACCGAAGATCGCCGCACGGTCACCACCTATCTGATGGATGAGGAAATCGAACTCAAAGCGACGCATCGCACCTCCGAAGCCAAGTTGGATAAAGTCCATGCCAACTTCACCAGCTACAACCGCCGCGTCCTGATTACCGGTGAGGCCCCGACCGAAGCGCTCAAGGCCCGAGTCGGCGAGATCGCACGCGGGGTTGAAAATGTGCGTGAAGGCGAAGTCAAAAATGAGCTACAGATTGCCGCTCCAACCTCGCTGGTTACCCGTAGCAACGATGTCCTCCTGACGACCCAAGTCAAGGCAGGGTTGTTCAACGACCGTCGCATCAACGCCAATCAGATCAAAGTTGTCACCGAAAATGGCGTCGTCTTCCTGATGGGTATCGTCAAGCCGACGGAAGGTGATGCGGCCGCCGAGACCGCCTCCAAGGTCGCGGGCGTCACCCGTGTCATCAAGGTCTTTGAAGATCTCCGCTAAGGGTCTAAGCACAACACGCCATGCATTATGCCGACCTGCGCGATTTCATCAGCCAGCTTGAGGCGCGTGGCGAATTAAAACGCATTGCGATCCCGGTCTCACCTCATTTGGAGATAACCGAGATCGCCGACCGCGTGCTACGCGCCGGTGGCCCCGCTCTCCTGTTTGAAAACCCCGTCGGTCATAAAACGCCAGTGCTGGCCAACCTGTTCGGCACGGTCAAGCGCGTTGCTCTGGGCATGGGCGAGGAGGATCCGACCAAGTTGCGCGAGATCGGCAAACTGCTCGCTTACCTGAAGGAACCCGAACCGCCCAAAGGGCTAAAAGACGCTTGGGACAAGCTTCCCATCCTGAAGCAAGTGCTCAACATGGCCCCCAAAGTGGTCAGCCACCCGCCCTGCCAAGAAGTCGTGCTAGAGGGCGAGGCGGTCGATCTGGCCGCCCTACCAACGATGACTTGTTGGCCAGGGGATGTCGCGCCACTAATTACCTGGGGCCTCACCATCACCCGCGGACCCCAAAAAGCCCGGCAAAATCTTGGCATTTATCGCCAGCAGGTGATTGGCAAAAACCAGCTCATCATGCGCTGGCTGGCACATCGCGGCGGCGCACTCGACTTTCGCGACTTCACCGCCCAAAACCCCGGTCAGCCCTTCCCCGTTTGCGTCGCATTGGGGGCCGACCCGGCGACCATCCTCGGTGCGGTCACGCCGGTACCCGATTCGCTGTCCGAATACCAGTTCGCTGGTCTCTTGCGCGGCGCCAAGACCGAACTTGCGACGGCCCTCGGCTCCGACCTGCAGGTGCCGGCGCGGGCCGAGATCATCCTAGAAGGCGTCATCTACCCCAACGACACCGCGCTGGAAGGCCCTTATGGCGACCACACCGGTTATTACAACGAACAAGGGCGTTTCCCGGTATTCACTGTCCAGCGCATCACCACTCGCCGCGACCCGATTTACCACTCCACCTACACCGGCAAACCGCCCGATGAACCGGCAATTCTGGGCGTCGCGCTCAACGAAGTCTTCGTGCCGCTGCTGCAAAAGCAGTTCCCCGAGATCGCCGATTTCTACCTGCCGCCGGAAGGTTGCAGTTACCGGATGGCCGTTGTCAGCCTGAAAAAACAGTACCCCGGCCACGCCAAGCGGGTGATGATGGGTGTATGGAGTTTCCTGCGCCAGTTTATGTACACCAAGTTCGTCATCGTCGTGGACGACGACATCAACATCCGATCCTGGCCCGAAGTCATCTGGGCCATCACCACCCGCGTCGATCCTGCGCGCGACACCCTGTTGATCGAAAACACCCCCATCGATTACCTCGACTTTGCCTCGCCCGTCTCGGGTCTGGGCTCCAAGATGGGCCTCGATGCAACCAATAAATGGCCCGGCGAAACCGCCCGTGAATGGGGTACGCCCATCGTCATGGATGCCGCGGTCAAAACGCGAGTGGATGCGCTGTGGAACGAGTTGGGGCTGTAACATTAGCCAACTCAATATCCCATATCCACTGCAATAACCCCTTGCCATCACCTGTGACCGGCTTACACCACCTGACCCCTTCACCATGCACAACCTGACCCTTTATTATTTTGGCGACCTGATGGGCAAACTGGGCCTGGGTCGCGAGACCCTGCGTATTCCCGCCTCCCACGCCACCATTGCGGGTCTAATGAACCTGCTCGCCATCCGTGGCGGCGATTGGGACAAGGCCTTCTCCAGTCCACGCGGCAGTTTGCAAATCCTGGTCAACAAGCGTCCCGCGCAGCTCGACACCGCGCTGGCCTCCGGCGACGAAATCGCCTTCATCGAGTCGATCGCGCTTTAACACGCCGCGCAAAAGAAAAATCAGCAGGCCGTTCAACACGATCTGCTGATTGATTTGGTGCCCCGTTTCTTTCATTCCAGAATTCTGCTTCCGCAACAGAACAACCTATTACGCGCTGCTTTACAACACCTCCCTCGCGACCACTGTGTCATAGAGGCCATAATGGGTCAG
>SXTL01000061.1 GCA_005790965.1 Burkholderiales bacterium
GAGCGCGATCAGCGCCATTCTGAACCTGCGCGGCGGCAATCCGAAGACAAAAAAGCCGGCTGAAAGGCCGGCTTCTGGTGTGCCAGTGGCACGCTATTACTCAGCAGCCGACTCAGCGGTCGCGGCCCGATCAACCAATTCGATCAAGGCCATGGGAGCATTGTCGCCGACGCGGAAACCGAACTTGAGGATACGCGTGTAGCCGCCGTTACGGGCTGCGAAGCGCGGACCCAGATCGTCAAACAGCTTGCCGACGAGGTCACGATCACGCAGACGGTCAAAGGCCAGACGGCGATTGGCCAGGCTCGGCTTTTTGCCCAGGGTAATCAGCGGTTCAACGACACGACGCAGTTCCTTGGCCTTAGGCAGAGTGGTTTTGATAACTTCGTGGGTCAGCAACGCAATCGACAGGTTGCGAAGCAATGCCTGACGATGGCTGGAGGTACGATTCAGTTTACGGTTGGAGAGACGGTGACGCATATCAACCTCGATTCACAGTGGGGCGTTCCAACCCGGCAGGTGGCCAGCTCTCCAGCTTCATGCCGAGCGAGAGGCCGCGAGCAGACAGTACATCCTTGATTTCATTCAGGGATTTACGGCCCAGGTTGGGGGTTTTAAGAAGTTCATTTTCGGTGCGTTGAACCAGATCACCGATGTAATAAATGTTTTCAGCCTTGAGACAGTTGGCGGAACGAACCGTCAGTTCCAACTCGTCAACCGGACGCAGGTAGACGCCCTCAATCTGAGTGCCCGTCAAAGACGGCTGGTTCGAGGATTCAATTGTCACCCCGCGGAGCTCAGCGAACGGGACCAATTGGTTAATCAGCAACCGCGCCGAAGCACGCACGGCCTCTTCAGGGTCGATCACGCCGTTGGTCTCAATCTCAAGGATCAGCTTGTCGAGATCGGTACGCTGTTCAACGCGAGCCGCCTCAACGCTGTAGCTCACCCGGCGCACCGGGCTAAACAGGGCATCCATGGGAATGGTACCGACAGCGCGCGATTCTTCGCCCTGGACACGCACCGTCGAGGGCTCGTAGCCACGACCGGAGGCAATAGTGATCTCCATATCCAGGCGACCACCTTGCGTGACTCGCGCAATGACATGATCAGGATTGAGAATCTCAACCTCAGAACCGGCAATGATGTCTGCCGCCGTGACAACGCCTTCGCTGTTCTTTTTAATTTGAACAGTGGTCTTATCACGACCATGTAACTTGACGGCCAAGCCCTTCAGGTTGAGAAGGATGTCGACAACATCTTCCTCGACGCCATCAATAGTGGAATATTCGTGCACAACACCTGCAATGCTGACCTCGGTCGGTGCGTGACCTTCCATGGAGGACAACAGGATGCGACGCAACGCGTTGCCCAGGGTGTGGCCGTAACCACGCTCGAAAGGCTCAAGCGTAATGCGGGCCTGACGAGGGGAAACGCTGTCGACCTCGATGATGCGCGGTTTAAGCAGTTCTCCGGTTTGGGACATGTCTGGTTCCTTGATAGACCGACGAATAACGACGGATAATTACTTCGAATACAGTTCGACAACGAGGTTCTCGTTGATCGTCGAGGGCAATTCAGCACGGGCCGGCATGGCCTTGTAGGTGCCTTTGAGGGCCTTGGCATCAACCTCTATCCATTCGGGGAAACCGCGCCCCTGAGCCGCTTCAACAGCGCCCTTGATACGCAGTTGCGCCTTGGCCCGCTCAGCGACTTCAACCACATCACCCGGCTTGACCTGGTAGGACGGGATGTTAACGCGACGACCGTTAACCAGAATGCCGTTGTGGCGAACCACCTGCCGCGCCTCGGTACGAGATGCGCCAAAGCCCATCCGGTAGGTCACGCTATCCAAGCGGGATTCGAGAATCTGCAGCAGGTTTTCGCCCGTCACGCCTTTGCGATCGGAAGCGGACTTGTAGGTCAGACGGAACTGGCCTTCCAGAACGCCATAGATACGACGAATCTTCTGTTTTTCACGCAGGTGAACGGCATAGTCAGACAAACGCTGGTTCTTTGCACCATGCTGGCCCGGACGCGAATTACGGCGCTCGATGGCACATTTGTCGGTATAGCACTTCTCGCCCTTGATAAAGAGCTTTTCGCCTTCACGGCGGCACTGACGGCACTTGGGATCGGTATTACGGGCCACGCTGTGGTCTCCTTGAATCAGATACGACGCTTCTTGGGCGGACGGCAGCCGTTATGCGGCATGGGCGTCACATCCGAGATGCTGATAATCTTGAAGCCCAACAGATTGAGGGCGCGAACAGAGGAGTCACGGCCCGGGCCCGGGCCCTTGACACGAACTTCCAAATTCTTGACACCATATTCTTGGGCCATCTTGCCTGCGCTTTCAGCGGCAACCTGCGCAGCAAACGGGGTGCTCTTTCGCGAACCCTTAAAGCCAGCGCCACCGGAGGTCGCCCAAGACAGCGCATTGCCCTGACGGTCGGTAATGGTGATGATGGTGTTGTTAAAAGAAGCGTGGACATGAGCCACACCGTCAACGACATTCTTTTTGACTTTCTTGCGCACGCGGGCGCTGGTATTTGACTTAGCCATGAGATTCTATCCTGCCGTTATTTCTTGTTCTGCATCTGACGACGCGGGCCCTTGCGGGTGCGTGCGTTAGTGCGCGTACGCTGACCGCGCAGCGGAAGACCGCGCCGGTGACGCTGACCACGATAGCAGCCGAGGTCCATCAAGCGCTTGATGCTCATCGTGATTTCACGACGAAGATCACCTTCGACGGTAAACTTCTGGACCCCATCGCGAAGCTTGTCGATGGCCGCATCATCGAGATCCTTGATCTTGGTGGAGGGCGCAATCCCACACTGCTCGCAAATCTGGCGAGCACGAGTACGACCAATGCCGTACACCGCCGTCAAGGCAATCTCAGCATGTTTGTGATTCGGGATATTAACCCCAGCAATACGGGCCATCAGAAACTCCGCACGGAAAACGAAACATTATACAAAATTAACTCCCAGCTTTCAACTGAAAAGTACCCTAGGGGGGTCAACCCTGGCGCTGCTTGTGACGTGCCTCAGCGCAAATAACGCGCACTACACCATTGCGGCGCACGATCTTGCATTTACGACAAATCTTCTTGACCGATGCTTGAACTCGCATATTCGGCTCCTCTAAAACTCAATGACCTAAAAAGTTTCCGCCCTTGAAGTTAGCCTTCTTGAGCAAACTCTCGTACTGATGAGACATCATGTAGGACTGAACCTGGGCCATGAAATCCATCGAAACAACCACCAGAATCAACAGACTGGTACCGCCAAAATAGAACGGAACATTCCATTTCAAAATCAAAAATTCCGGCAGCAAGCAGACCAGCGTGATATAGACCGCGCCCACCACCGTCAACCGCGTCATGATCTTGTCGATATAGCGCGAAGTTTGATCCCCTGGCCGAATGCCTGGCACAAAGGCACCACTTTTCTTCAGGTTGTCTGCCGTTTCACGGGGGTTGAACACCAGTGCCGTATAGAAAAAGCAGAAAAACACAATCGCCGTTGCATAGAGCAGCACATAGAGCGGCTGCCCGGGTGACAGGGCCGCGCCCACATCACGCAACCAGGTCATGCTCTCGCCGCTTCCAAACCAGCCGGCCAGCGTGGCAGGGAACAGAATAATGCTCGAGGCAAAAATCGGCGGGATCACTCCGGCCATGTTGATCTTGAGCGGCAGATGCGAGCTCTGTCCCCCGTAAACTTTGTTGCCCACCTGACGCTTGGCATAGTTAACCAGAATCTTGCGCTGGCCCCGTTCAACAAACACCACCAAGGCGACAACTAAGATGGCGCCGACGAACAGTAACAGCGCTAGCGGGATCGAGAAGGCACCGGTCCGAGTCAGATCGAGGGTGCCACCGATTGCGGCGGGTAAGCCAGCCGCAATCCCGGCAAAGATGATCATGGAGATACCATTGCCAAGACCGCGCTCAGTGATCTGCTCGCCCAACCACATCAAAAACATGGTGCCAGCGACCAGCGTCAGCATGGTTGTGACGCGGAACATCAGGCCCGGATCAATCACCAGCCCCGCTTGACCTTCAAGTGCAATGGAGATGCCAAGGGCCTGAAAGGTCGCCAAGACAACGGTTCCATAGCGGGTGTACTGAGTAATCTTGCGACGCCCCGCCTCGCCTTCCTTTTTTAAGGCCTCCATCGAAGGAGACACCACCGTCAACAACTGCATGATGATGGAGGCCGAGATGTAGGGCATGATGCCCAAGGCAAAGACCGTGAAGCGCTCAAGCGCACCGCCCGAGAACATGTTGAACATGCCCAAGATACCACCGGCCTGGGTCTTGAAAAGATCGGCTAGAACGACGGGATCGATGCCCGGAACAGGAATGTGCGCACCGATGCGATAGACGACCAGCGCCCCGATGAGGAACCAAACGCGTTGTTTGAGATCCCCCATCTTGCCAGACATCTGCATAAGGCCAGCCGCACCGGACACTTCGTTCTCCCGAGCCCGGCTTAAGCGGCTTCTGCCACGGAGCCGCCAGCCGCCTCGATGGCAGCACGGGCACCGGCGGTAACGCCAAGTCCAACGAACTTGACCGCTTTGTCAATCGAACCGGCGAGGATCACCTTGGCGCTACGCGTCATTTGCGGCACTAAGCCAGCCTGAAGCAGAACCAAAAGATCGACGCTGTCGACCGGCAACTGAGCGATATCGGACAAGCGGACCTCAGCCTTGAAGGCGCGATCCACGGAAATAAAGCCGCGCTTCGGCAGACGGCGGGCCATGGGCATTTGACCGCCTTCGAAACCGACCTTGTGGAAACCGCCAGCCCGCGATTTTTGACCCTTGTGGCCACGGCCCGAGGTTTTGCCAAGACCCGAACCGATACCACGGCCGAGACGCTTCTTGGAGTGCTTGCTGCCGGCACCCGGTTGGATAGAATTCAAATACATCAGAGGACCTCGCTCTTGAGCAGGTAGCGAACCGTAGTGATCATGCCGCGGTTGGACGGCGTATCTTCAACAACTACGGAGTGATTGATGCGCTTCAGGCCCAGGCCACGCACACAGGCGCGATGCGATTGGACGGTTCCAATCACACTTTTGACCTGAGTTACCTTGATTTTACCGGTCGAGTTTGCCATTACTTACTCCATGATCTCGGCGACCGACTTGCCACGCTTGGCAGCAATGTCAGCCGGGGTGTTGAGCTGCTTCAGGCCATTCAGGGTTGCACGCACCACATTATTGGCGTTAGTGGAACCGAGACACTTGGCCAGCACATTGGTCACGCCCATCACCTCAAAAACGGCACGCATGGCGCCGCCGGCAATAATGCCAGTACCTTCGCTAGCCGGTTGAATCAGCACCACGGCAGCACCATGACGACCGACTACGGCGTGATGGAAGGAGCCATTCTTCAACGGAATCTTGACCATGTTGCGGCGGGCTTCGTCCATACCCTTTTGCACGGCCACCGGCACTTCACGGGACTTACCTTTGCCCATGCCAACCGAACCGTCGCCATCACCCACCACCGTGAGGGCGGAGAAGGCCATGATCCGACCACCCTTAACCGTTTTGGAAACACGGTTAACGGCAATCATCTTTTCACGCAGGCCGTCGCTGACCTCTTCTTGCTTTTGCTGTTGTTGCATTTTAGCCATGATCTTCCCCGCTATTAGAACTGCAGACCATGCTCACGGGCAGCATCGGCAAGGGCCTTGATGCGACCATGGTAAGCAAAACCGCTCCGGTCAAACGCAACGCGCTCAATGCCGGCCGCCTTGGCCTTTTCTGCAATACGCTGACCAACCAAGGTCGCAGCGGCAACATTGCCACCATTTTTGACTTGGCCCCGCATCTCTTTCTCGGCCGTAGAGGCCGAAGCCAGAACGACGGAGCCACTCGGATCGATGACCTGAGCGTAAACATGCAAATTGGTACGGTGCACACTAAGGCGCGCCACCACGAGTTCGGTGATCTTTGCGCGGGTTTTGCGCGCTCGGCGCAGACGCCGGATCTTCTTTTCCATGATCTTAACTCCGGGTTATTTCTTCTTGGTCTCTTTGATCGAGACCACTTCATCAGAATAGCGGACACCCTTGCCCTTATAGGGCTCCGGCGGACGATAGGCACGCACCTCAGCGGCAACTTGGCCAACCACCTGCTTATCAGCGCCTTTGATCAGCACTTCGGTCTGAGAGGGGGTTTCCACCTTAATGCCCGCAGGCATGGCATGGACCACCGGGTGGGAAAAGCCGAGCGACAGATTCAGCTTGTCGCCTTGGGCTTGTGCCCGATAACCAACGCCAACTAAGGTCAATTTACGCTCAAAGCCTTTGCTTACGCCCTGCACCATATTGGCCAGCAAGGCACGGATCGTGCCCGACATGGCATGCGCAAAACGGCTATCGTTGGCCGGAGCCACTTGCAGCTGGCCGTCAGCGTGCACCACCTGGATATCCGCCACCAAGGCTTGAGTCAAGGCGCCCATCGGGCCCTTAAGAGTAATGGCAGAGGCGGACAAAGCCACCTCAATACCGGCCGGGACAACAACTGGATTTTTAGCAATACGTGACATGTTCTACCTTTGCTAAAAGATCAAGCGACGACGCAGAGGACTTCACCACCGACGCCCAGGCTACGCGCCCGGCGATCAGTCATGACACCCTGGGAAGTGGACACAATCGCCACGCCAAGCCCGTTCATCACGCGCGGCAGCTCATTGCTACCCTTGTAGACGCGCAAACCCGGGCGGCTAACGCGCTCGATCTTGCCGATAACCGGCTCACCTGCGTAATAACGCAGCGCCATCTCCAGCTCAGACTTGCCGTCTGCCTGACGAATCACATAACCATCGATATAACCTTCATCGCGCAACACATCGGCAATCGCAGTCTTGAGACGCGATGCGGGCATGCGAACAGTGGCTTTTTCTACCATCTGCGCGTTGCGAATGCGGGTCAGCATATCGGCGACGGGATCGCTCATGCTCATACTCTTCTCCTTACCAGCTGGCCTTGACCACGCCCGGAATTTCTCCGTTCATGGCAAGCTCGCGAATCTTGATACGGCACAGGCCAAATTTGCGGAACACGCCACGCGGACGGCCGGTAATCTGACAACGGTTACGCAGACGCACCGCACTCGAATTACGCGGCAGGTCTTGCAATTCCATACGCGAGGCGTAGCGATCTTCATCGCTACGGCTCATGTCATTAGCAGCGGCCAAAAGGGCCGCACGCTTGGCAGCGAATTTCTTGACCGTGGCACGGCGCTTGGATTCGCGATTGATCATTGAGGTTTTGGCCATGATCGATCCTTAATTCTTGAACGGAAATTTAAAAGCCGCCAACAGGGCGCGTGCTTCAGCGTCCGTCTTAGCCGTTGTCGTAATCGTGATGTTCATGCCGCGCAGGGCGTCCACCTTGTCGTATTCGATCTCGGGGAAAATGATCTGCTCGCGCACACCCATGTTGAAATTGCCACGACCGTCAAAGCCCTTACCGCCAACACCGCGGAAGTCGCGAATCCGCGGGATCGCAACCGTCACCAGGCGATCCAGAAATTCGAACATCTGTTCGCGGCGCAGGGTTACCTTGCATCCGATCGGATAACCATCACGAATCTTGAAACCTGCAATCGACTTGCGCGCCTTAGTCACGACCGGTTTCTGACCCGCAATCTTGGTCATATCAGCAACGGCAAAATCCAGAATTTTCTTGTCGCCAACCGCCTCGCCAACACCCATGTTGAGGGTGATCTTTTCAATCCGCGGTACCTGCATTACGGATTTGTAGCCGAATGTACCCATCAACTGGGAAACGACGGTCTCTTTGTAGAATTCTTTAAAACGGGCCATGTTCGCCTCACGCATCCACAACTTCACCATTGGACTTGAAGAAACGAACCTTGCGGCCATCCTCCAGCGTCCGAATGCCCACACGATCACCACGGCCAGTGCCGCGGTTGAACAGCGCAATATTCGATTGATCCAGCGGCATATCCTTATCCACCAGGCCACCCTGAGTACCCTTCATCGGGTTCGGCTTGGTGGCTTTGCGGACGCGATTAACACCCTCAACAATCACTTTGCCGGACAGCAGGTTCAGCACGGTACCGCGTTTACCCTTGTCCTTACCGGTCAGAACGATGACTTCATCACCCTTGCGAATTTTATTCACGACCCGACTCCTTAAAGAACTTCAGGCGCCAGAGACACGATCTTCATGAACTTTTCGGTACGCAATTCCCGCGTAACCGGTCCAAAGATGCGAGTGCCAATAGGCTCAAGCTTGTTATTCAGCAACACCGCCGCGTTGCCATCGAAACGCACCAAAGCTCCATCCGGACGACGAACACCCTTGGCGGTACGAACCACAACCGCGTTATAGACATCACCCCGTTTAACACGACCGCGCGGAGCCGCATCCTTGATGGTGACTTTAATAATGTCGCCGATACCGGCGTAACGACGCTTAGAGCCGCCCAACACCTTGATGCACATAACGGAGCGTGCACCTGTGTTGTCAGCCACGTCGAGCATGGTCTGCATTTGAATCATGATTTCCTCACTCCAACTTACCCCAGCCCGTTTTCACCGGCCAAGCAGTTTTGGATCCCGAAGGGTCTTGCGTTAAACGCTCAGAGACAGATTTACCGCCGCTGAACCGTGAGCCGCGCATTATATACGCGCAGCGATTCTATTGCCAAGCTTTTTTTGCTGACCCTCCACGAGGGCAGCGAATATTAGGCTGCGCTAGCACCGCCAACGACCGAAACAACGGTCCAGGCCTTGGTCTTGGAAATCGGACGGCACTCTTCGATGGTCACGACATCACCTTCATGACAACGACTAGATTCGTCGTGCGCATGATACTTTTTGGACAGGCGAATAACCTTGCCCAAAGTGGGATGCTTGACGCGACGCTCAACCAATACGGTGACGGTATTCTGCATCTTGGTGCTCACAACCTTGCCGGTCAGCGAGCGGGTGACTTTGTTCTGTTCGGTCATGATCTACCTTTTACCCAACCAGCCCTGCCTGCGCATTTGCCTCAGTCATGAGGGTCCGCACACGGGCAATATCTCGGCGCACACGACGCAGTTCATGCGTCTTGTTGCTTTGCTGCGTGGACAACTGCATGCGCAGGCTAAATTGCGCGCGCAGGAGATCCATCAGCTCCTTGTTCATATCCTCGGCACTCTTGCCACGAATTTCGCTAATTTTCATATCAACCCCCAATATGACGGGTCACAAAGGTCGTCGGGATCGGCAACTTGGCCGCCGCCAGCTTAAACGCTTCACGCGCCAAGACCTCATCGACGCCATCCATCTCGTAGAGCACCTTACCCGGCTGGATCTCGGCAACATAGTACTCCGGATTGCCCTTACCATTACCCATACGAACTTCCGCCGGCTTCTTGGAAATCGGCTTGTCCGGGAAGATACGGATCCAGATGCGGCCACCGCGCTTAATGTGACGCGTCATGGCCCGACGAGCGGCTTCAATCTGGCGTGCCGTCAGGCGGCCACGGCCAATCGCCTTGAGGCCAAAATCACCAAAACTAACCGACGAACCACGCTGTGCGAGACCCGTATTACGACCTTTTTGTTCCTTGCGGAACTTCCTTCTAGCTGGTTGCAGCATGTTTCACTCCTGGCTTCTTGCCGCGCTTGGCCGGTTCAGCCGCAGCTGCCGGGGCCTCATTGCGCGCACCATGTTCACCCTTGTAAACCCAGACCTTGATACCGATGTCACCATAGCTGGTGCTTGCGGTTGCGACGCCGTAGTCGATATCGGCGCGCAGCGTATGCAAGGGCACACGACCTTCGCGATACCACTCAGTGCGGGCAATCTCGGCACCATTCAAGCGACCCGAGCTCATGATCTTGATCCCTTGCGCGCCAAAACGCATCGCGTTTTGCATTGCGCGCTTCATGGCACGACGGAACATGATGCGCTTTTCCAGCTGCTGGGCGATATTCGCCGCCACCAGCGTAGCATCCGTCTCCGGCTTGCGCACTTCTTCAATGTTCAGCGTCGCCGGGACCGAAATATGCTTCGCAAGCTCCTTTTTGAGGATTTCAATCTCTTCACCCTTACGGCCGATCACCACACCCGGACGGGCCGAGTAAAGGGTAATACGGGCACTCTTAGAAGAGCGCTCGATCAAGATCTTGCTCAGCGATGCATTGGCGAGTTTCTTCTTCAGGAATTCGCGAACCTTGTGATCTTCAACCAGCATGGCGCCGAAGTTTTTCTTGCCGCCATACCACTTAGAAGACCAATTCTTGGTGACAGCCAGGCGGAAACCAATCGGATGTATCTTTTGACCCATAACTTACCTCACTCGCCAACTGTCACAGTGATGTGACAGGTGGGTTTCATGATCCGGTTACCACGACCCTTGGCACGGGCGGTGAAACGCTTCAGCACCGGGCCTTCGTCGACATAGATGGTTTGCACCTTGAGGAGGTCGATATCGGCACCCTCATTGTGCTCGGCATTGGCAATCGCCGATTCGAGCACCTTCTTGATCACCACGGCCGCCTTGCGGGGCGTGAAGGCCAGGATGTTGAGCGCCTTGTCCACGGTTTTGCCGCGCACGATATCGGCCACCAGACGCGCCTTCTGGGCGGAGATCCGGGTCCCTTTTAATACTGCAGTCGCTTCCATTGTTCGCTCCAGTTACTTCTTGGCCTTCTTGTCCGCCGCATGCCCCTTAAATGTACGGGTCAGCGAGAACTCGCCTAGTTTGTGACCAACCATGTTCTCGGTCACATAAACCGGGATATGCTGCTTGCCGTTATGCACCGCGATGGTCAGGCCGATAAAATCCGGCAGGATGGTGGAACGACGCGACCAGGTCTTGATCGGACGCTTGTCCGAATTGGCCTGAGCGGCTTCTACCTTTTTCATTAGGTGACCGTCAATGAACGGACCCTTCTTTACAGAACGCGCCATCTAGATTACCCCTTAAGCCTTGTGGCGACGACGCACAATCATGACGTCAGTCCGTTTATTGTTGCGAGTACGATAACCGCGGGTCGGAACACCCCAAGGAGTGACCGGGACGCGACCTTCACCGGTCCGACCTTCACCACCGCCATGCGGGTGGTCAACCGGGTTCATGGCCGTACCACGAACGGTCGGGCGAATACCCAACCAACGCTTGGCACCGGCCTTACCGAACGAGCGCAGGCTGTTTTCTTCGTTGCCCACTTCACCCAGGGTGGCGCGGCACTCAATGTGCACTTTGCGGATCTCACCGGAACGCAAGCGCAGCTGAGCGTAAGAGCCATCACGAGCGAGCAACTGCGCCGAGGTACCGGCTGCACGAGCAATTTGAGCACCCTTGCCCGGCATCATCTCGATGCAATGGACGGTCGAACCGATCGGAATATTGCGCAGGGGCATGGTATTGCCGGCCTTGATCGGAGCCTCCGCACCGCTCATCAGGCTTGCACCTTCGGCAATGCCGCGCGGCGCAATGATGTAACGACGCTCACCGTCGGCATAACACAACAGGGCGATGTGCGCGGAACGGTTCGGGTCATATTCAATGCGCTCAACACGGGCCACGATGCCGTCCTTGTCGCGCTTGAAATCAATCAGACGGTAATGCTGCTTATGACCACCGCCCATATGACGGGTGGTGATATGACCATTATTGTTGCGGCCCGCCGTCTTGCTCTTTTTCTCAAGCAAAGCGGTATGCGGCTTGCCTTTATACAAGCCCGGGGTCACAACCTTCACGACGGCACGGCGGCCGGCGGAAGTGGGTTTAACCTTTACGAGTGCCATGACTTATTCCCCTGCGGCAAAGTTGAGTTCCTGACCCGGCTGCAGGCAAATATAGGCCTTCTTCCAGTTGGAACGCTGACCCATAGACTTACCAAAACGCTTGGTCTTGCCCTTGACATTAAGCACCTTGACATCGGCAACCTGAACCTTGAAAAGCAGCTCGACAGCCGCCTTGATCTCAGGCTTGGTGGCGCTGGTGGCGACGCGCAGGGTCACTTGCTGCTGCTTGTCAGCCACCATCGTCGCCTTTTCGGAAACAACCGGCGCCAGGATCACTTGCAGCAGGCGAGCCTCATTAAATTGTTGGCCGTTCATGCGTACATCTCCTCAATACTGCGCAGCGCTTCACGCGTCAGCAAAACCTGATCAAAGCGCACCAGGCTTACCGGATCCGCCTGTTGCGGCTCCAGAACCAACACATTGGCCAGATTACGGGAAGACAACCACAGGTTCTCATCGACCACCGGAGCAATAATCAGAACGCGATCATTATTGACGCCCAGATCCTTCATCTTCGCAGCCAGCAACTTAGTGCGCGGCGCATCAACAGAGATCTCATCAATCACCCGCAGCCGCTCGGAACGAGCCAGCTGCGACAGGATCGATGCCATGCCAGCTCGGAACATTTTGCGGTTGATCTTCTGGCTAAAGTTTTCATCCGGCTTGTTCGGAAAAGCACGGCCACCACCACGCCACAAGGGGCTGGAGGTCATACCGGCACGCGCCCGACCCGTGCCCTTTTGCTTGAAAGGCTTCTTGGTGCTGTGATGCACTTCAGCCCGGGTCAGCTGGGCACGGTTGCCGCTACGAGCATTGGCCTGATAGGCCGTAACCAACTGATGAATCAGGGCTTCGTTGTAGTCGCGCGCAAACAGAAGATCCGAGGCCGCAACGGCGCCCGCATCTTGGCCTTGAGCATTAATCAGCTTGAGTTCCATCAGGCACCCCCTTTAACAGCCGGACGCACCACGATGTCACCACCCTTGGAACCCGGCACGGCGCCCTTAATCAGCAACACTTGCCGCTCGCTATCAACACGAACGACTTCCAAGTTCTGAACGGTACGGTTAACGGCACCGAGATGGCCCGCCATGCGCTTACCAGGGAACACACGACCCGGATCCTGGGCCATACCAATCGAACCCGGCGCGTTATGGGAACGGGAGTTGCCGTGCGTGGCGCGCTGCGAGGAGAAGTTGTAACGCTTAATAACACCCGCGTAGCCTTTACCTTGCGTCACACCCGAGACATCAACGATCTGACCGACTTGGAAGATGTCCACGCCAATGCTGGCGCCCGGAGCGTACTGAGACGCCACCTCGGATGGAACGCGGAATTCGGCAACGCCACGGGCAGCGTCTACACCAGCCGCAGCCAGATGACCAGCCAGCGGTTTGCTAATGCGACTGGCGCGGCGGGTACCATACGCCACCTGCAAGGCGTCATAGCCATCACCCGACTTGGTTTTGATTTGCGATACGCGGTTGTTCGACATGTCCAACACGGTTACCGGAACGGACGCACCGTCCTCAGTAAATACGCGGGTCATGCCGATCTTGCGACCGACAAGGCCTAGAGTCATGTTTTCATTTCCTTATTCAAGGGCCGACTACAATTGGTCAGCTAAAAACCCAAAGGGGCCACGCCTTTGGCGCAACCCCCTACTGAGAAGCGAAACTTTACTGCAGTTTGATCTCGACGTCAACCCCTGCCGGCAAATCAAGCTTGGTCAACGCATCAACCGTTTTGTCGGTCGGATCAATGATATCCATCAAACGCTTGTGGGTACGGATCTCCAGCTGATCGCGGGAGGTCTTGTTCACATGCGGGGAACGCAGGATGTCAAAACGCTCAATCGCCGTCGGCAGGGGCACGGGCCCTTTGACCACAGCCCCAGTGCGCTTAGCGGTATCGACGATTTCGGCCGCAGAGCGATCGATCAGCGTGTAGTCATACGCCTTCAGGCGGATACGAATCTTTTGCTTTTGCATGGTCAATCCTTACTCAATAACCTTGGCGACGACGCCGGCGCCGACGGTCTTGCCACCCTCGCGGATGGCAAAGCGCAGGCCCTGCTCCATCGCGATCGGCGTGATCAGCGTCACCACCCTCTGGCTGTTGTCCCCCGGCATCACCCTCTCCGTGCCCGCCGGCAGCTCCACCGACCCCGTCACGTCC
>SXTL01000062.1 GCA_005790965.1 Burkholderiales bacterium
AGAAGTCGGCGCGTATCGTCGGTGATGTGATCGGTTAATATCACCCGCACGGTGACACGGCGGTGTACGACACCATCGTGAGTATGGCACAGGATTTCTCGCTGAGTTATCCTCTGGTGGATGGTAAGGGCAACTTCGGTTCGGTGGATGGCGATAACGCCGCCGCCATGCGTTACACCGAAATTCGCATGGCCAAGATTGCCCATGAGTTGCTGGCTGATCTCGACAAGGAAACGGTCGATTTTGGGCCTAACTACGACGGTTCCGAACATGAGCCGCTGATCTTGCCGGCCAAGATCCCTAATCTGCTCATCAACGGCTCATCCGGCATTGCCGTGGGTATGGCCACCAACATTCCACCGCATAACCTGACCGAGGTGGTGAATGCCTGCTTGGCCGTGCTCAAGCGCCCGGAAATCAGTGTCGATGAACTGATCGATTTGGTTCCGGCCCCTGATTTTCCGACCGCCGGTATCATCTACGGACTGAATGGGGTGCGCGAGGGCTATCGTACTGGACGCGGTCGTGTCGTAATTCGCGCCCGTTGCCACTTTGAAGACATCAGCGGCGGCCGGCAAGCGATCATCGTCGATGAGTTGCCCTATCAGGTCAACAAGGCCAATTTGCTGATCAAGATTGGTGAACTGGTCAAGGAAAAACGCCTCGAGGGAATCTCCGAACTGCGCGACGAGTCGGATAAGTCCGGTATGCGTATGGTGATCGAGCTCAAGCGTGGCGAGATGGCCGAGGTTATTCTTAATAAGCTGTACAAAGAAACGCAGATGCAGGATAGCTTTGGCATGAATATGGTGGCTATCCTGGATGGCCAGCCGCGCTTGCTGAACTTGAAGCAGATCCTCGAGGCCTTCCTGCGCCATCGCCGGGAAGTGATTACCCGGCGCACCCATTTTGAATTAAAGAAGGCGCGCGAACGCGGACATGTGTTGGAAGGCTTGGCCGTGGCGCTGGCCAATGTGGACGAGATCATCGCCCTGATCAAGTCTGCGGCGACCCCGACGGAAGCCAAGGCGGCCTTGATGGCCAAGGCCTGGCGCTCGCAATTGGTGACCGATATGCTGGCGCGGGCCGCCGGAGATGGTGCGGGCCCGTCGGTTGAGGCCTTCCGGCCACTGGACCTCCCGGCCCATTTCGGCCTGCACGCCGAAGGTTATTTCCTCTCCGACACTCAGGCGCAGGCTATCCTTGATTTGCGTCTGCAACGCTTGACCGGTCTGGAGCAGGATAAGATTTTCAGCGAATACGGTGAGGTGATGGCCCGGATCGCCGATCTACTCGACATTCTCAGTCGTCCGGATCGCGTCACGACCCTCATCGGTGAAGAACTCAAGGAGATCAAAAAGCAGTTCGGCGATGCGCGGCGCAGCGAGATCATCGCCGACGCCTCGGAATTCTCGCTTGAAGATCTGATTGCACCCGAAGAAGTCGTGGTCACGCTGTCGCACTCCGGTTACATCAAGTCGCAGCCGATCGATGAGTATCGTACTCAGCGGCGCGGCGGGCGCGGCAAACAGGCCGCGGCGACCAAGGAAGAGGACTTCATCGACAACCTGTTTATCGCGAATACCCACGACACTATCCTCTGCTTTACCGATCGTGGTCGCCTGTTCTGGCTCAAGGTCTATGAGGTGCCGCAGGGCAGTCGCGTGGCTCGGGGCAAGCCGATCGTCAACCTTCTCAAGGTTGAGGAGGGCGAGAAGGTCACGACTATTCTGCCGGTGAAGGACTATGCCGAGGATCGTTTCGTGTTCATGGCGACCGCGCTTGGAACCGTCAAGAAGACCCCACTTTCGGACTTCTCGCGGCCGCGTTCAGCAGGCATTATTGCCGTTAATCTGGATGCGGGCGATCACCTGGTCGGCGTGGCCCTGACCGATGGACAGCAGTTCGTAATGTTGTTCACTGACGATGGCAAGGCTAATCGTTTTGCCGAGGCCGAGGTTCGCTCCATGGGCCGGGTGACGCGCGGTGTGCGCGGCATCAAATTGGGCAAGGGCGCTAGCGTCATTGCTCTGTTGATCGCGACCGACGAAAAGCAGTCCGTTCTGACGGCGACCGAGAATGGCTACGGCAAGCGCACCCCGGTGGGTGATTACAGTCGCCATGGTCGCGGCGGTCAGGGTGTCATCGCCATTGCTACCACGGCTCGCAACGGCAAGGTGGTGGCCGCGACCCTGGTTGAGCCGGAAGACGAAATCATGATGATCACCGATGGTGGCGTTCTGATTCGTACCCGGGTCAACGAGATCCGCTCCCTGGGTCGTTCTACGCAGGGTGTGACCCTGATCAACCTAGGTGAGGGCGAGAGGCTGACTGGCCTGCAACGCGTGGCCGAGCAGGACGAAGAGACCTCAGGCACCACGCCGGAACTGTTCTGATCCTTGCGGCGTGATCTTGGTGCAAGCCGGGGTTGCGCGCTCGTGGGGCTATCGTGGAGCCAAAGTGCCAACAAAAACGCCGCAGTTTTCTGCGGCGTTTTTGTTGGCGGCGATCCTTTATTTGTAGCGGATGACCGGGGGGCGACGCTCGGCCGGTGGTTTGGACGCCTCCTCACCTTCCAAACCAGAACCGGATGGGGCATAACGGTCACTGCCACTGCGATCAGATCGCTCACCGCCGCTCCGGCCATAGGGGGAACGCCGTTCGCCGCCGCTGTAGCCACCACTGCCAGTCGGGTGCTCGCCACCCGGGCGCGAGGGTGAAACCGTCGAGATGGCGTGTTTGAATACGGCTTGCAGGGCTGCGTCGTGACCTCGGAGCAGTACCATGTACTGGTCAAAGGATTCGATGCGACCGACCAGTTTGATACCGTTGACAAGGAACATTGACACCGTGGTGTGCTCCTTGCGCAGGTTATTGAGAAACTGATCTTGCAGGTTAATGCGTTCACTCATGGTGCAGATTCCGGGGCGCGACAGTCATTCTTGGGCTTTGATCATAGCATGGAGTCTAATCCGGGATTAATCCACCTTGGCGCGGGCCTGTATTTGGTCAACCAGTTGCTTGACCTGATGTTGGACCATTTGCTCACGCAGGCTGTCTTTGACCTCGGCGAACTCGGGGAATTTGAAGGGGCGGGTCGCATCGAGGCGGATAATGTGCCATCCAAATTGGGTTTTGACCGGGCTGTCGAGCAGTTGGCCAGCCTTCATGCCTGCCAGGGCTTGGGCGAACTCGGGGACCAGATCATCCCCTGACATCCAGTCCAGGTTGCCGCCCCGCTTGGCTGAGCCCGGATCTTTGGAATGCTTCTGGGCAAGAGCTGCGAAGGGTTTTTTCTTCTTCAAGTCAGCGAGGATGGATTTCGCCAGAGATTCTTCGCTGACCAGGATGTGGGCGGCACGGTATTCGTTCTTGGCGGCATCTTTGCCCGGTTGTGCCTTAAGAGTGTCATAGGTGGCGCGAACGGCAGCGTCGCTGACTGGATGTTGAGTCAGTTCAGCATCCAGAAGCGCATCGGCAAGCAGGTTACGCTGCAGGACTTCAATACGGGCGCGGACGGCCGGCAGCGCGTCCAGTTGCCGCTTGCGGGCCTCCTGAGCAAGAAGTTCGAGGGTAATGAGTTTGCTGCGTACGGTCTCGTACGCGACGGGCTTGCCACGCTGGACCTGCTCGTTCATTACCAAGGCCGCATGGCTGGCAGGAATGACGATGCCGTTGACGGTCGCGACCGGGCCGGTGGGTTGGGGCACCGCTGGGGCGGCCGGTGCGCTGGCCTTCGCGGCGCTTTCGGCGGCATGGACCCCGCTAGTGACAACCAGGCATGGGGAGAGGAACAGGGCAAGAATCAGGGCGGGGTTTTTCATGGGGCGGACTCCGGGGTGTTTTCGCTGGGACTGGTGGCAACAATGGTCAGGGCGTGAATCGCGTTTTGCATCAAGTCGCCGAGGGCGGTGTAGACCGCGCGGTGGCGGGCGACGGTGCCGAGACCTTCAAAACTGGCGGATGCAATGCGCATCCGGTAGTGACCGCCACCGGAGCGGGCACCGGCATGGCCAGCGTGCGCCGCGCTTTCGTCAAGGATATCCAGGCTGAGGGGGTTCAGACTGGACAGGCGGGTGCGCATCTCTGCGAGGGTGTCGGTCATGGCAATACCTTGCGGAAGGGTTGGACGGTAACGCGGGCATAGACGCCGGCGCTGACATAGGGGTCGGCATCGGCCCAAGTGCGGGCGCTGTCGAGATCGGAGAATTCAGCCACGATCAAGCTGCCGGTGAAGCCAGCCGGGCCAGGGTCGACGGCATCAATGGCGGGAAAGGGGCCAGCCAGCAACAGACGGCCTTCTTCTTGTAAATGTTGCAGACGGGCGAGATGGGCTGGACGCGCAGTGAGGCGTTTGTCCAGGCTGTTTTCGGTATCGTAGCCGGTGATGGCGTAATACATCAGGATGGCTCCTTCATGTGTCGGGACAGATAGACGCCTTGGGCGAGGACAAAGACCAGCATTAGGCCCAGCGTGCCGAAGAGCTTGAAATTAACCCAGGTATCGGTGTCGTAAGTGTTGGCGATCCAGGCATTGGCCAGACCCATGGCCGTGAAAAAAAGGGCCCACATCTGGTTCAGGCGGGCCCAGACCGGATCTGGGAGTTCCAGCTGACTCTGCATCATCAGGCGGATCAGGTTGCGACCGGACAGGCGCGGTGCCAAGGCCAGGCTCAAAGCGAAGACCCCGTACAAGACGGTGGGCTTCCACTTGATGAAGGTCTCGCTGTGGAAAATAAGCGTAGCGCTACCGAAGATGACGATGAGTACCAGCGAGACCCAGAGCATGGCATCGATGCTGTGGCCGCGTAATTTGAGCCAGCCGATTTGCCCGAAGGTGGCCGCGATCGCGACCAGGGTGGCGATGAATACCCCCGGTTTTTGGGTTGAGGTCAGCTGGACGCCGAGCCAGGTCAGGGTGTCTGATGCCGCTTGAGGATTGCTTTGGGCCAACTGATAGGCAACAAAAAACAGGATGATGGGAAAGAGGTCGAAGAGGAGCTTTTTCACGAGGGCAGACGGGTGAGTGGATTTATACGGTGGTGGCGTTGAGGGTCGGTTGGGCCGTACGGCTTGCCGTATGTTACGGCAAAGAGCAGCGCATTTTGCTATGATTAGCCGCTATTCCACAAGTTGGATCTTTATCGATCCAGAATCCCCTGCGTGATCTTTGATCTCCATAGTCATTCTACGGCCTCGGACGGCGTTCTTGCGCCTGCAGCGCTGGTGGCGCGGGCGGCCGAACGCGGGGTCGGGACCCTAGCGCTGACCGATCACGATACCCTGCAAGGTCTCGCTGAGGCTCAGGCGGAGGCTCGGGTAAGCGGTCTGCGGTTGATTTCCGGGGTCGAGATTTCAGTCACATGGGAGGGGCGTACGGTCCATGTGCTGGGTCTCAATGTTGATCCAGATAACCCGGCTTTGGGTGCGGGTCTGGCCGGACTGCGCGCTGGACGCGTCGAGCGGGCGCAGCGGATGGCGGACTCTCTGGCTGCAGCCGGGATCGGCGGGGCCTTCGCCGGCTCGGCGGTCTATGCCTCAAATAGCGACATGATCGGGCGCACCCACTTCGCCCGATTTTTGGTCAACAGCGGCCATGTCGGTAGCGTGCCGGCCGTGTTCAAGCGCTTTCTGGTGCCCGGCAAGCCGGGCTATGTAAAGCACGAATGGGCCAGCCTCACGGAGGCGGTGGGCTGGATCACCGGCGCGGGCGGCGAGGCCGTACTGGCACATCCCGGGCGTTATGACATGGGGCGCGAGCGCATGAACCAGTTGTTAGGTGAGTTCCGTGATTTAGGCGGTAGCGGCATCGAGGTGGTTGCAGGCAGTCATACAACCGGCCATGTGCCAGTGTTTGCCGATTACGCCGCGGCCTTTGGGCTCAAGGCCTCGATGGGTTCTGACTTTCATGCCCCCGGCGAGGGTGGCCGTGAATTGGGGCGCTTGCAAGCCCTGCCGGCTCGTTGTGTGCCAATCTGGAAGGATTGGTAATGGCGCAGCGCTTTTATGTTCATCCTGATAACCCCCAGCTGCGCTTGATGCGTGAAGCCGCACGCCTCCTAAAGGGTGGCGGGGTGATTGCCTATCCGACCGACTCTTGCTATGCCCTGGGCTGTGCGATTGGCCACAAGGACGGGATGGACCGCATCCGTGCCCTGCGCGAGGTCGATGACAAACACCACTTCACTTTGGTGTGTCGTGATCTATCCGAGATCGCGACCTATGCCCGGGTTGATAATGCCCAATATCGTATCTTGAAGGCGGCGACGCCGGGCAGCTATACCTTTATCCTTGAGGCAACGCGCGAGGTACCACGCCGCCTGCAACATCCCAAGCGCAGCACGATCGGAATCCGGGTTCCGGATCATGCCGTGGTCAGCGCCCTGTTGGCCGAGGTCGGCGAGCCCATCCTGTCGATGTCGCTAATCCTGCCGGGCGAAGAGATCCCGTTGCTTGATCCCGAGGAGATTGTCGATGCTTTGGGGTCGCGTCTCGATCTGGTGGTCGATGCCGGGCATTGCGGCGGCGAACCGTCGACGGTAGTGGACCTGTCCAGCGGCGTTCCGGAATTGGTGCGCCGTGGTCGCGGCGAACTCTCCCGCGTGGGTCTGGATTGAGAGGGCCGCTGTGGAATTTACTCTGATTCAGAAAATTGCAATCTATGCCCTGCCGGTGATCTTCGCCATTACCCTGCATGAGGCGGCGCACGGCTACGCGGCTTTGCGATTTGGCGATGGCACCGCGCGCGCGATGGGGCGCTTGTCGCTTAACCCGTTGCGTCATGTCGATCCGATTGGGACCCTGCTAGTGCCGGCCCTAGCGATGGTGCTGGGTGGCATTTTGTTCGGCTGGGCCAAACCGGTGCCGGTAGATTTTCGGCGCTTGCGTCATCCGCGCCAAGATATGGTCTGGGTGGCTGCCGCCGGGCCGGCCGCCAATCTGGTCATGGCCATCTTCTGGGGCCTGATGCTTAAATTGGCCGTAGGGGTAGATTTGGGCGACTACAACACGCCGCTGCGCATGATGGCTGAGGGCGGCATCCTGATCAACGCCGTGCTGATGGCTTTGAATCTGTTGCCCTTGCCACCCCTCGATGGGGGGCGAATTGCGGTTGGCCTGTTGCCGGATAGCCTGGCGATACCGTTGGCCCGCATCGAGCCCTATGGGCTGTTTGTCCTCATTGCCCTGTTGCTGACCGGGGTCCTTAACCAGGTTCTCGGCCCGGCCGTATCCGGTATCCTGTCACTGCTGTCTTTCCTGCTTTAACCTTTTTCATAAACGACATCTCATGTATGTAGATCGCGTCCTCTCCGGTATGCGCCCCACCGGCGGCCTTCATTTAGGTCACTACCACGGCGTCCTGAAAAACTGGGTCCAGCTCCAGCACGAATACGAATGCCTGTTTTTTGTGGCTGACTGGCATGCCTTGACCACACATTACGATAACCCGGGCAGCATCGAGGACAGCACTTGGGAGATGGTGATCGACTGGTTGGCTGCCGGCGTGGACCCCAGCCGGGCCACACTGTTTATTCAATCCCAGGTCATCGAGCACGCCGAGCTGCACCTCCTCCTCTCCATGATGACGCCCTTGGGCTGGCTGGAACGGATGCCGACTTATAAGGATCAGCAGGAAAAACTGAGCGAAAAAGACCTCTCTACCTACGGATTTCTTGGCTACCCGTTATTGCAGTCGGCCGACATCCTGATCTATCGCGCCAACCGTGTTCCGGTCGGTGAGGATCAGGTGCCGCATATCGAGTTTTCACGCGAGATCGCCCGCCGCTTTAATCATCTCTACGGCCGCGAACCGGGCTATGAGGACAAGGCCAAGGCGGCGATGAAGCGCTTGGGTGGCAAACGGGAGCGCCTGTACGCCGAATTGCGGACCCGCTATCAGGAGCAGGGTGATGCCGAGGCACTCGAGTCGGCGCGCGCCGTGCTGGCGGCAACGCAAAATCTTTCCCTGGGCGACAAGGAACGGCTCTACGGTTATCTGGAAGGTGGCGGCCGCATGATTCTTACCGAGCCGCAGGCCTTGCTGACGGCCGCGTCCAAAATGCCCGGTCTGGATGGCCAGAAAATGTCCAAGTCCTACCACAACACCATTGCTCTGCGTGAGGCGCCGGATCAAGTGCTCAAGAAGATTCGCACCATGCCAACCGATCCGGCACGGATGCGGCGTACCGATCCGGGTTCTCCGGACAAGTGCCCCGTTTGGCAGTTGCACCAAGTCTATTCGGGCGAGGCCCAGAAGGATTGGGTGCGGGCCGGTTGCAGCAGTGCGGGTATCGGTTGTCTGGACTGCAAACAACCGGTGATTGATGCCATCTTGGCCGAGTTGGCACCCATTCAGGAACGGGCCCGTGGTTTTAGCGAAGACCCGGATCAGGTCCGCAACATCATTGCCGATGGGTGCGAAAAGGCCCGCGATCTAGCTCGCGAAACAATGCGTGATGTGCGCGAGGCCTTGGGTTTGGCGCGCTGAGTTTGCCGAAGTTGGGCGATTGGGTTCGCCAGAATAAAAAAGCCACCCTCGGGTGGCTTTTTTTGGGTCGCCTAGGCGTCCCCATTACGGGCGGCAGGTTGTCCGTCGGCCGTTAGTCGTTTTGAGTTTCGACCATAACCAATTCGCTGGCGGCCTCCCGGGGCCGGCGAGTGCGGCGGCGAGGTTTGCGGTCGATCGCGGTGGGAGCGGCTGCAACGCTTGCGGCGACCTCAACCGTCTCGACAAGCGGGGCCGTTTCGATCATAAGCATCTCCGGTTCGGCTGGACGCGGGGTCCGGCGGCGGGGGTTGGGGCGGCGCGCAGGCTGGGCTGCAGGCGCCACGACGACCTCGGCCGTTACCGGCGCTTCGGTGGCCAATTCGTGGCTGACGCCGGATTCGTCGGTCGTTACTGTCGACACGGTCGACTTGGCTGCGCCTGCGTATTCGATAATGGTCACCGGGGTGGCGCTTACCGGGGCGGCGATCTCGATGACAACGGGCGTAGCACCGGCCGCGTATTCGATGATGGCGCGCGGTTCGCGATGGCCTTCACGGCCTCCACGGCCACGCCCGCCGCGCCGACCGCGGCGACCACGCGATTCGCGTGCCTCTGTCTCCACGGGTGTCTCAGAGGGGTTCGAAATGAGATCGGCGTCCGTCAAGGCCGGCGCCAAGGATGCATCGCCCAAGGCCTCATCAGCAAGCGGGGCAGGGGGCGCGCTGGGGCGCTCGCGCCGGCGTTCGTTACGCGGACGCTCGGTTCGTTCGTTCGTGCGGGCTTCACCTGCGGGACGCTCGCCACGGGCCGGGCGTTCATTCCGCTCAGGGCGTTCGTTGCGTTCGGAACGCTCACTGCGCTCATTTCGCTCACTGCGTTCACCACGCTCGCGGCCATTGCCGCGGCCAGTCCGTCCGCCGCTACGCTCATTTCGGTCGCCGCGTTCGCGGCGGCCTTCGTTGCGGCTGGGGCGGGTTTCTGTTGTCGCGGCCGCCGCTGGGGCGTCCGGTTCCTTATCCAGGCCACGCAGCCAGCCCATGATGCGGCCAAGCAGGCCGTGCTTGCCGGTCGGAGTTGCGGCGACTGGGGTGGCCGGAGCGGGCGTGACCGGCAGCGGCGCCGGCTGAGTGGGCGTAATGCCTTGCACCAGCGGTTGCGGTCGATCTGTCTTGCGTGCTTCGAGGATCTCTTCTTCGCTGGTTTCTTCTGCCGGGGCATCGACCATCTGGTAACTGGGCGGGAGCATGCCGCCCTGATTGAGCTGGTCGTGACGCAGACGGGTCAGCGTGTAGCGCGGGGTCTCGTAGTGGAGGTTGGGAATCAGCAACACTTCGACACGGGCCCGCGCCTCGATATTGAGGATGTCAGTACGCTTTTCGTTGAGCAGGAAGGTACAGACATCAACCGGGGCCTGGACATGCAGGGCACCGGTGTTTTCCTTGATGGCCTCTTCCTGCAGGATGCGTAGCAGGTGCAGGGCAAAGGATTCAGTACTGCGCACATGGCCGGTGCCTTGGCAGCGTGGGCAGGTGATATGGCTGGTTTCGCCGAGGCTGGGCTGCAGGCGCTGGCGGGAGAGTTCTAGGAGACCAAAGCGGGAGATCTTGCCGACCTGGATGCGGGCGCGATCAGCGTGCAGGGCATCGCGCAGGCGATCTTCCACGGCACGCTGGTTTTTGGCGCTTTCCATGTCAATGAAGTCGATGACCACCAGGCCACCCAGATCCCGCAGACGCAACTGACGGGCGGCCTCGTCAGCAGCCTCCAGATTGGTGTTCAGCGCGGTCTGCTCGATGTCGGCACCCTTGGTAGCTTGGGCCGAGTTGACATCAATGGCGACCAGGGCTTCGGTGTGGTCGATGACCAGAGCGCCTCCGGACGGCAGCGGCACATGGCGTGAATAGGCGGTTTCGATCTGGTGCTCGATCTGGAAGCGTGAGAAGAGCGGTACGCTGTCGCTGTATAGCTTGACCTTGCTGACCAGGTTAGGCATGACATGAGCCATGAATTGACGCACCTGTTCATGAATGGCCGGCATGTCGATCAGCAGCTCGCCGATGTCTGCCGTGAAATAGTCACGGATGGCGCGGATGACCAGACTGGATTCCTGATAGATCAGGAAGGCACCCTTTTGGCCTTGGGCAGCGCCGTCGATGGCGGACCATAACTGCAGCAGATAGTTCAGGTCCCAACGCAGCTCTTCTAGGCTGCGGCCAATGCCGGCGGTGCGAGCGATCAGGCTGGCACCGGAGGGGACTTCGAGTTGGGCTAGCAGGTCGCGCAGCTCGTTGCGATCTTCACCCTCGATACGGCGTGAGACACCGCCACCGCGCGGGTTGTTGGGCATTAGGACCAGATAGCGTCCGGCCAGGCTGATGTAGTTGGTAAGGGCCGCGCCCTTGTTGCCGCGTTCGTCTTTTTCGACTTGAACGAGGAGTTCGAGACCTTCCTTTATCTGCTCCTTGACTGGGCCATTGGCGTTGCCGGGCAAGGCGCTGCGGGCGATCTCCTTGAAGGGAAGAAAACCATGGCGCTCGGCACCGTAATCGACGAAACAGGCCTCGAGGCTGGGCTCGACACGAGTAACAACGGCCTTATAAATATTGCCTTTGCGTTGTTCCTTGGTGGCGGATTCAATGTCAAGATCAACCAGTTTCTGGCCATCGACAATGGCGACGCGGAGTTCTTCCGCCTGCGTCGCGTTAAATAACATTCTTTTCATTATGACCCCTTGCGTCTTCGACGCCCGGGGAAAACCCTGTGTCGCTGGCATTCGTCCCAAGGACGCTGCCTGCGGCTGGCATGGAGTCAATCGGTTACTTGGAAAGCGAGGGCTCTCGGTTCACGGTCGTGGTCATGTTGAAGGGGTTATCCTTATTGTGGGGCCGGGAAAAGGCTGGGCCTTGCGAACTCGGTTCATTTGCGAGATCACGAAAACGCAAATGGGCAAAGGGGTCCGCGGGCGGCTTTCTCAACCGGTCACACAGTATCCGGGTGCAGAACACGCTGCTAATACGCTAACATCGCTACTTTGAGTCCATCTGCATCACCCCTGAAGGCGGAAGATGAAAACTTGGCCGGTGAGCGGAATTAACCGGCGTGCTTGAATGGATGGATTTGGATCTCAGTTCAACAAAAATCTCAAGAGATGAACCCAACCCCAAAGCGGCTATCGCTATCCGTCGCCACTTCTCAAGCGCGCCTGAGTATATAGGCAATGAACGCAGAACGCAAAGAAACCGTTGCATTTGTCTCGATTGGCGTCGAGGCCGATGGCCAACGCCTAGATAATTACCTCTTCCGCACCTTAAAAGGGGTGCCCAAGAGCCGGGTTTATCGCATGATTCGCGACGGTGAGGTGCGGGTAAACAAGGGGCGCAAGGGACCGGATTATCGCCTCTTGTCAGGGGATGAGATTCGCATTCCACCGGTGCGTTTGGCCGAAGTGCCCACTAAGGTGGTGGTGCCCGTTGGCAGTTCCCTGTTACCGCATCTCGTGTATCGGGACGAGGCCCTGCTGGTGCTTGATAAACCCGCCGGCTGGGCGGTCCATGGGGGGAGCGGGATCCATCTGGGCATCATCGAACACCTGCGTCAGGAGCTACCCGAGTTGCGTTACCTGGAATTGGCCCACCGTCTGGATCGCGACACCTCGGGCCTGCTGATGCTGGCCTCGCGGCGCAGCGCCCTGGTTGAACTCCACCGGATGTTGCGTGTGGGTGAGGCGCGCAAGACGTATCTAGCCCTGGCGACGGGACGCTGGCGGGACGCGCTACGCAATGTTCGCTTTCCGCTCCATAAGTTTCTCACTGCAGAAGGCGAGCGGCGGGTGGAGGTGGTGCCCGAAAAACATCCCGAGGCGATGCAGGCGCATACCCTTTTTCGCTTGCGTCAGCATTACGCCGGCTTTTCTCTGCTCGAAGCGGAGCTTATGACCGGCCGCACGCACCAGATCCGTGTCCATTTGGCGGCCTGCGGTCATGCCATCGCGGGTGATACGAAATATGGCGATGCGGCCCTCAATACGGCCTTGAAAGGACGGGGCCTGCGCCGCATGTTCCTGCACGCGGCGCGGCTGGAACTTAAACACCCTTTAACACATCAGCCGCTGTCCTTTACGGCCCCGCTGCCCGATGAGTTGAGCCGATTTTTGCAATCCCTGGAGCCGGAGACCCCATGAAATATGAACTGTTGATTTTTGATTGGGATGGCACGCTGATGGATTCGGCTAGCCATATCGTGGCCAGTTTGCAGGGTGCGGCGCGTGACATGGACTTGCCCATCCCTCCCCCGGAACGGGCCAGTTATGTCATTGGCTTGGGCCTAACCCAGGCGCTGGCCTACCTGTTTCCCATGTTGCCGGAGGTAGATCACCCGCGCTTGGCCGATTGCTACCGCGATCATTATCTCGGCCAGGATCATGCCATTCCCCTTTTCGAGGGGGCCGATGCGATGTTGCGCGGGCTTCATGCTCGGGGTCATGTCCTGGCGGTGGCGACCGGCAAGAGCCGGCGCGGGTTGGATCGGGCGATGCAACACACGGCCCTCGAGCCGATTTTTAAGGCGACACGCACGGCCGATCAGACCTTTTCCAAGCCGCATCCGGCGATGATCGAGGAAATTATCGCCGAGGTGGGTGGGCGCCCCGAGACGACGCTGATGATTGGTGATACTAGTCACGACCTGCAAATGGCGATGAATGCGGGTGTGGCCGGGTTGGGGGTCAGCTATGGGGCGCATGGGGTGAATTTGCTGGAGGCTTGTAAGCCGCTGGCGATCGTCGATACGATGGCTGCCTTGGCCAACTGGCTGGAAGAAAACGGATAAACCATGGAAAACAAGGCAATGGAACGGCTGGTTGAGGCGTATTTGGGCGAATTGCGACGGCAGCGGCGGGGGCGTTTCTGGTGGCGTATGACCCTTGGCGTTGTGCTGCTGGTCGTGGTTTTTGGGTGGTGGGGTGATGATCATTCGGCGGGTGGTGGACATGGCACCCACACGGCTTTGATCGAGATCCAGGGCGAGATTGGTGGAGAAAATGGGGTCCTGGCCGATGACATTATTCTGGCCCTGGGTGAGGCCTTTGATGACCAAAAGGTCAAGGGAGTGGTCCTGCGCATCAACAGTCCTGGTGGCAGTCCGGTTGCGGCCGGTCAGGTCTATGACGAGATCCGCCGTCAGCGCACGCTGCATCCCCAGACCCCCATCTACACCGTGGTTGAGGAGATCTGCGCCTCCGGGGGCTATTACATTGCCGCAGCGACTGACCGTATCTATGTGGACAAGGCCTCGCTGGTGGGATCGATTGGGGTCCTGATGGACGGCTTTGGGTTTACTGATGCCATGCAGAAGCTTGGGGTTGAGCGCCGCCTGCTGACGGCGGGAGAGAGCAAAGGTTTCCTCGATCCCTTCTCGCCGCGCCAGAGCGCCGAAGAGCAGCATGCCCGCCGGTTGCTGGGCGAGGTGCATGCCCAATTTATCGATGCGGTGCGTCAGGGCCGGGGTAAACGCCTCAAGGAACAGCCGGGGATCTTTTCCGGGTTGATCTGGCACGGGAGCAGCAGCGTTGCGATGGGTCTGGCCGATGGATTGGGTAGCCTCGACTTTGTGGCGCGTGAGGTCATCAAGGCCGAGGCCATTGTCGACTACACGCGCCAGGACAGCCTGACGGATCGTCTGACGCGCCAGTTGGGCGTGGCCATCGGGACTTCCCTGCAACCCGTGCTGACGCCGCGTTTGCGCTAATGCAACCCTACCAGCCCGTCAGCTGTGATCTGCATTCGCGGCTTGAATTAGCCATCCTGCGTCGCCAGACGCTGCGTTTGGAATGGCAGACGGAACAGGGCTCGCAGGGGGGTGCCGGGGTTGCGGTCGATATCTATACGCGTGACGGGGCGGAGTGGCTGGAGGTTGATCTGCCAAGCGGCGAGCGCCTGCGCCTGCGGCTGGATCAGATCGTTGTATGCGACGGGATCTAGGCACATCACGCCCCATTTTTTGTTTTTGCCCTCTTGAAACGCTGCGCTTGCGCCCCACTTCCTGCGGGTTTATGGAGAAAATGTATGTCTGAAAACGAACCTATTCCCGCTGGCACCTCGGAAGATCCTCAGCTGGACTCGGCGGCCATGACCGACTCAAGCCCCGAAATCATGCCGAGCATGGAAGACCTGCTGCGTCAGGCTGAGCTCCGAGCTGAAGAGCATCACGACGCCTGGTTGCGGGCCAAGGCCGAGATTGAGAATGTCCGTCGGCGTGGCGCAGAAGAGGCCGACAAGGCGCGTAAATATGCGGCCGAAAAATTCGCCAGCGATCTGTTGGCCGTCAAGGACAGCCTTGAGGCGGCGCTTGCTTCGGCCGAAGCGGCGAGCGTCGAGAGCCTGACCAATGGCGTTGCAGTCACCCTCAAGCAACTGGCCGGCGTCTTTGAGCGTCATCAAGTGGTCGAGGTCAGCCCGCAGGGCGAGAAATTTGATCCTAACCAGCATCAAGCGATTGGCATGATCGAGGCCGAAGGCGACGCCAATACGGTCGCTAGTGTCTTGCAGAAAGGTTATTTGCTTAATGGACGGGTGTTGCGCCCGGCCATGGTGATGGTTGTGAAATAAGCCGGATAAAACGGGCTTGAAAACCCTGAACACACCCCTATATCGGCAACACTCTAAACAGCATTGAAGGAAAGAACATGGGCAAGATTATCGGTATTGACCTCGGCACCACCAACTCCTGCGTTTCCGTTATGGAGGGTGGTAAGTACAAGGTGATTGAAAACGCTGAGGGCACGCGGACGACGCCCTCTATCGTCGCGTATGCCGAAGATGGCGAAATTTTGTGTGGAGCGCCGGCCAAGCGTCAGGCGGTCACCAATCCCCGTAATACCCTTTACGCGGTGAAGCGTTTGATTGGTCGCCGCTTTGAAGAGAAGGAAGTGCAGAAAGACATCGATCTGATGCCCTACAAGATCGTCAAAGCCGACAACGGTGATGCCTGGGTCGAAGTACGCGACAAGAAGATGGCCCCGCCACAGGTCTCCGCCGAAGTCCTGCGCAAGATGAAAAAGACCGCCGAGGATTATCTGGGCGAAGAAGTGACCGAGGCGGTCATCACCGTG
>SXTL01000063.1 GCA_005790965.1 Burkholderiales bacterium
AGCCCTTCTTGCGGATGTTGGAGTTGATCAATCGGGTGGCGCCCTCCATGACCCCTGTCCTGTTGCTGGGCGAATCCGGTACTGGCAAGGAACTGGCCGCGCAGGCTGTGCATCACTTGAGCCCGCGCCGCGATCAGCTTTTTGTTCCGGTTGAGTGCTCTGGTCTGACCGAATCGCTGTTCGAATCGGAGCTTTTTGGCTACGAGAAAGGGGCCTTTACCGGGGCCAACCAGCGCAAGATCGGTTTGGTCGAACACGCGGCGGGCGGAACCCTGTTCCTTGACGAACTGGGCGATGTCCCCTTGGCCATGCAGGTGAAACTGTTGCGCTTGCTCGAATCAGGCACTTTCCGTCGTGTGGGTGGCGTGGAAATCTTGCGTGCGGACTTTCGTGTGGTGGCCGCCACCCATCGCGATCTCACGGCCATGGTTGAGGCGGGGAGCTTCCGCCGGGATCTTTACTATCGCATGGCCGTTTTTCCCGTACTGTTGCCGCCATTGCGAGAGCGGGGCGAGGACTTGCCGTTACTGATCGATATGCTGCTGGCGCGCTTGGCTCCCGGCCGGGCCGTGCAGATCGAGGCTAAGGCCATGGCCGCACTCCGGGCCTATTCCTTTCCAGGCAATGTGCGCGAATTGCGAAATCTGATCGAACGCGCCCTCTTGCTGACCGATGGCGATACCCTCACGGCAGAGGTGTTGGCCTTACCTGGGTCTGAAGACGCGGCGCTTTCGGCAGACTCCTTCGCGGCGGTAGAACAGGCCCTCGTGCAACAAACGCTAGTACGGCTGGGCGGTGACCGCTCGGCAGCGGCACGCGCCTTGGGGATTAGCGAGCGGACCTTGTACCGGAAGTTGCGAAAACCCTCTCGATGACCCTGCTCCAATCAGCGTTGACGGCAGATTGATGGCCCCCTATCCTGCGTACCTTGTTTATGAATTGCTTATGAATATCTGCCAATGAATACTTCTCAGACGACCGCCACGACCCCGGCCGGAATGACGCCTCAGGACTACCAGCGCGTCATGCATTCCATCATCCAGCGTGTGGCCACCGGCCCGGAACTATCCAAAAACATCTCTCAGCTCGAGGCCGCGCAGGGCATGACCGGCATCCTAGAGGGCCATGTCGATCCGGTGCAGGCAGCGATCTTTTTTATCGCTTTGCGCATGAAGCGGGAGACCGCAGACGAGAACAAAGGCGTGCTAGACGGGGTATTGGCAGCGACGCGGCGGGTGACGGCTGCGGTGGACGAGGTTGTTGATATCGCCGACCCCTATGACGGTTACAACCGTTGTCTGCCGGCCGCCCCGTTCCTTGCTCCCTTGTTGGCCGAGCTGGGCCTGCCAGCGGTGACCCACAGCGCGCAGAACATTGGCCCTAAATTCGGGGTCACGGCACGGCATGTGCTGGCCGCTGCAGGGGTGCCGGTGGATCTCGATCCGGCGACGGCTGCAGCGCGTCTGGCGGATTCGGCCTGCGGCTGGACCTATATTGATCAGGCCCAGTTTTGTCCTGGCCTCAATGCCCTGATCCCCTTGCGCCAGCGCATGATCAAGCGCCAGGTCCTGACCACGATTGAGGTCTGCGCGCGACCTATTGCCGGCCGCCGGCATACGCATTTCGTGACCGGTTTCGTGCATAAACCGTATCCGCCGGTGTACGCGATGCTGGCACGCCATGCCGGGTTCGACTCGGCTCTCATCATCCGTGGTGTCGAGGGCGGCGTGATTCCCTCGCTGCGTCAGGCCGGTAAATACCACCTTTATCAGGATCGGGGTGAGTTGGTCGAGGCGGATATCGATCCAGTGGCGCTGGGCGTGGCGCAGACCGTGCGCTCTGTGCCCCTGCCGGACGACTTGCCAAAATCAGAGCGCGAGGGCGATGAGGTGGCGATCATGGTTGATGTCGCAGCGACGGCGGCTGCCGCCGCCAGAGTGGGTTTGGCGGCACTGGGCGGCGAACCCGGCCCGGCCTATGATTCGCTGGCCCTCACAGCGGCCTTGGTGCTGGTGCAGACACGGCGGGCACATAGCCTTGCGGAGGCCATGACGCAGGTGCGCGGAGTGCTCGATTCGGGGCGCGCAGTGGCTCGGGTGCGCTGATGGCCTGGATCGCTGTCGCGCGCGTGGGGGAGGCGGACGAGCTTGCGCCTCTGGCGATGCAACGCCTCGCCGTAGCGGAGCGCAAGCTGCTGCTCTGCCATGGCCGGTCGGGCTATTTCTGCATTGATGAGATGTGTACGCACGAAGACTATTCGCTGGCTTTCGGCTGTGTGCGCGATGATCGCATCAAGTGTTCGCTGCATGGCAGCTGGTTCGATCTGGCGAGTGGACAGGCGCTTAACGAGCCGGCTGAATGTGCTTTGCGCACCTATCCCGTCAAGATTGAGGCGGGGCAAGTTTGGGTAGAGGTTTAGACGCCATCGGTCGATAGGCTGCTGAAGGGCCGCGCCTAGCCGAGCAATTTAAAAAGAGCACGCTAGGGGCGGTGTTTCCGCGAGTGGTTGATGGCGCCGTGGTAGAAGGCTTTCTGAGCGATGCATTTCGGGTCGTTCACGGATTGGGACCGGTCGGCGCAATGCGCGTTAAAATACGCATCTTTACGCGCCACGCCGGATAGATACCATGCTGCGCCTGACCCAAATTACACTGCCGCTCGATTATGTCGAGGCGGACATTCCGGCGGCGATTTTGCAGCGTCTCGCCCGTGCGGCCGTCCGGGCCGACGATGTTCTCAGCTATCGTGTCTTTCGGCGTGGTTACGATGCACGCAAGAAGTCGGCGATCGTCTTTGTCTTTACCCTTGATGTAGAACTGCGCGATGAGGCGGCGGTTTTGCGCGCTCTGGCGGCGCAACAGGACACCACCCAGATTGGCCCGACCCCGGACACCAGCTACCGTTTTGTGACGCAGGCGCCGGCTCATCTTTCCTCTCGGCCGGTCGTTATCGGCACGGGGCCCTGTGGCTTGCTGGCTGGCTTGGTACTGGCGCAGATGGGGTTTCGTCCCATTCTGCTGGAACGCGGCAAGGCGGTGCGCGAGCGTACCAAAGACACCTGGGGCCTGTGGCGGCAGGGTGAATTAAACCCGGAATCGAATGTGCAGTTTGGCGAGGGCGGTGCCGGTACTTTTTCGGACGGCAAACTCTATACCCAGATCAAGGACCCCCATCACTATGGCCGCAAGGTCCTGACCGAGTTCGTCAAGGCCGGCGCGCCAGAGGAGATCCTCTATGTCAGCAAGCCGCACATCGGTACCTTCCGCTTGGTCAAAATGGTCGAACATATTCGCGCCACGATCCACGCGCTGGGGGGCGAGGTGCGCTTCAACAGCCGGGTGGAGTCGCTCGATATCGAGGCAGGGCAGGTGTGCGGCGTGGTTCTATCCGATGGGCAACGGATTGCGACCAGGCATGTGGTGCTGGCGATTGGTCATAGTGCCCGCGATACCTTTGCCAATTTGCATCGGCAGGGCGTTTTTATTGAGGCCAAACCGTTTTCGATCGGCTTTCGCATCGAGCACCCGCAGGCACTGATTGATCGCGTCCGGTTTGGCCCGGCTGCGGGTAATGAACGACTGGGCGCGGCCGATTACAAGCTGGTCCATCATTGTGGCAACGGCCGGGCGGCGTACAGTTTTTGTATGTGTCCGGGCGGTCAGGTGGTGGCGGCGACCTCTGAGCCGGGGCGGGTAGTCACGAATGGCATGAGTCAGTATTCACGCGCCGAGCGCAACGCCAATGCGGCGCTGGTGGTCGAGGTGACGCCGGCCGACTTCCCCAGCGATGATCCTTTGGCCGGTATCGAGTTTCAGCGCCACTGGGAGTCGCAGGCCTTTACGGCAGGCGGCGGTCGTTACGCGGCGCCGGCCCAACGGGTGGGCGATTTTCTCGCCGGGCGGCCCTCCACCCAACTGGGTACGGTCGATCCGTCCTATCAGCCTGGCATCCATATGACCGACCTTGCGACCTGTGTGCCGGCCTATGTGACTGAAGCCCTGCGTGAGGCGATTCGGGCCTTTGACCGGGAGATCCCCGGTTTTGCGATGCCGGACGCGCTGCTAACGGGGGTGGAGACCCGCACCTCGTCGCCGATCCGCATCACCCGCAATGCCCGTTTCCAGAGTCTCAATACCCGCGGTTTGTATCCGGCGGGCGAAGGGGCCGGCTATGCGGGTGGCATCCTGTCCGCAGCGGTGGACGGCATCCGCGTGGCTGAGGCCGTCGCCCTTGATATGGTGAAGGGCGATTAGCGTGACGGGACCGGCGGCGATCCGCTCGGCGCGCGTCCTGGCGATCATCCCGCCCATGACGCAACTCAACACGCCCTATCCCTCGACGGCTTATCTGACCGGATTCTTGCGTTCGCGCGGGGTGGATGCCGTGCAAGAGGATCTGGCCTTGACCTTGGTGTTGGAACTGTTCTCGGTGGAGGGTTTGCACACGCTGCGGGCCCATATCGAGGCTCTGTCCGATGAGCAGCGTCTAGCGCCTATGCTAGAGGCCTTTGTCGCTCAGTTTGATCGTTATGTGGCGAGCGTGGGGCCGGCGCTTGCCTTCCTGCAGGGACGCGATCCGTCCATGGCTTTTCGCATTGCTGGGCGGGGCTTTCTGCCCGAGGGACCGCGTTTCTCTGCGCTCGACGAATTCATCGATCCGGACGGGGCTGATCCACTGGCCTGGGCCTTTGGTGCCTTGGGTGTGCAGGATCGGGCCCGCCATCTGGCGACCCTGTATCTCGACGATTTGGCCGATGTGTTGCGGGCGGCGGTGGACCCGCGTTTCGAGTTCGTGCGCTACGCCGAGTCGTTGGCGCGAGCGCAATCGCATTTCGATGCGCTGGCAACGGCCCTGGCCGAGCCGCCAAACTGGATTGATCGCACTTTGCAGGCCTTGACCCGGGCCGCGATCGAACGCCATCGGCCGACGCTAGTGCTGTTGTCGGTGCCTTTTCCCGGTTCGGTTTATGCGGCCTTTCGCATTGCCCAGACCATCAAGGCCCTGGCCCCCGACATCATTATCGTTTTGGGTGGAGGCTTCGTGAACACCGAATTGCGTGAACTGGCTGAACCGCGGGTGTTCGATTTCTTTGACTTTGTGACGCTGGACGATGGTGAACGGCCAATTCTGAATTTGCTCGACCATCTAGCGGGTCGGCGGTTGCGGGAAGGCTTGCTGCGCACCTTTACCCGTGTAGAGGGCCAGGTGCGCTATTTCACCTGTGCGGACGCTGATATTGCTTTTGCCGAAGTGGGGACACCGACCTGGGCCGGCCTGCCGCTGGACCGCTATCTGTCCCTGCTTGATATGCTCAACCCCATGCACCGTCTGTGGTCGGATGGGCGGTGGAACAAGCTGACCGTGGCGCATGGCTGTTACTGGAAGAAATGCAGTTTTTGCGATGTCAGTCTCGATTACATCGGTCGTTACGATGGCGTAGCGGCAGCGACGCTGGTTGATCGTATTGAGACCATCATCGCCGAGACCGGTCAGACCGGGTTCCATTTTGTTGATGAGGCGGCGCCGCCTAAGGGACTAAAGGCGCTGGCTGAGGAATTGGCCCGGCGGAATCGGGCGATCTCGTGGTGGGGCAATATTCGCTTTGAGAAATCCTTTACGCCGGAGCTCTGCCAACAGCTCGCCGATAGCGGCTGCATTGCCGTTTCCGGCGGACTGGAAGTGGCTAGTGACCGCCTTCTCACGCTGATGCAAAAAGGCGTGTCAGTAGATCAGGTGGCCCGGGTAACGCGTGCCTTCAGCGAGACGGGTATCCTGGTTCATGCTTATTTGATGTACGGTTTTCCAACCCAGACGGTGCAGGACACGGTGGACGCCCTCGAGCTGGTGCGCCAGTTGTTTGCCGAGGGCTGTATCCAGTCGGGTTTCTTTCATCGTTTTGCTTGTACGGTGCATGCGCCGGTGGGGCAGAACCCGGCGGCCTACGGTATTCAACTCCAGCCTGTGCCCTTCGGCGGCTTTGCCCGCAATGATGTGGCCTTTGTCGATCCGACGGGTGTCGATCATGCCAGTCTGGGCGAGGCCCTGAACAAGGCAATCTACAATTTCATGCACGGCATCGGTCTTGACGATGATGTCCGCCGCTGGTTTAACGAACGGGTGCCACGGCCAACCGTGGACCGGCAGCGCATTGCGCGGGCGCTGGCGGCGCGTCATTGGTGAGCGCTTTCTGTGGATGCGCCTCGCCGGGTTTATTGATTCGGGCTGGGCACCGCCTGTGCTATCGTCGCGCTCCATGAAACGAGAAATATGGCTTCCCTTCCTCCTGGCTTTTGTCTTACCTCTATTGCTGCTCTACGCTTGGTGGGGTGGGTTTGCAGCGGTGGAAATCAGCCCGGCGGTGCGCGGCCCTTATACCTACGCCTATCTCGAGCAGACAGGTGATTATGCAAAATTGCCGGACCTTGAACTGAAGGCAGAGCAGGCCTTTCGGGCTCAGGGGATTGCGCTGGGTAGACCGATTACGGTACTGCTTTCGAACCCGGACACGGTAATTGTGACGCAGCGGCGCGCCCGCGTGGGTTATGAGGTGGCGCCGGATACCCGCGTTGAGGCACCGCTGGCCATGGCCACGGTCCCGTCTCGCTCGGTCCTTGAAGTGCGCGTGCAGGCCGGCCGGGCTTTGGCTCCTGGGCGTGCCTATGCGGCGCTGGATGCGTACCTGCAGGCGCAAGGGCGCGGGATTGTGATGCCGACGGTCGAACACTATCAGCCGGCGCAGACCCGATATCGCATGGGTGTGTTTACGGTTGAGATGGACCAATAAAGATGGACCTACAGCAGCGAGCCTCAAAACCATGTTAAACGCCATCTGGGTAGGTTTCTTTCTGGTCGCGATCGTGGCGTCGCTATGGCAATTTGGGGTGCACGGTCAGGCCGATATTTTCGCGCAGGTTATGCAGGCCAGCTTTGCCAGTGCCAAGACCGGTTTTGAGATTGCTCTGGGGCTGACCGGTGTGATGTGCCTGTGGCTGGGGCTGATGCGCGTGGGCGAACAGGCCGGTTTTCTGCGTGCCCTGACGCGCCTTCTGGAACCTTTATTAGCGCGGGTCTTTCCGGGTGTGCCGCGCGGTCATCCGGCCCTAGGCTCGATGACCATGAACCTGTCGGCCAATGTTCTGGGTCTCGACAATGCGGCCACTCCGATGGGCATCCAGGCAATGCGCGAACTGCAGACCCTGAATCGCACACCGGATAGCGCCAGCAACGCGATGATCTTGTTTCTGGTTATTAACGCTTCGTCGGTGACCCTGTTGCCGATCACCATCTTCACCTACCGGGCGCAGATGGGGGCGGCGGATCCGACGGATGTGTTCATCCCCATTTTGATGGCGACCTATGCCTCGACTCTGGCCGGTTTTTTGACAGTGGCCGCGATTCAGCGTCTGCCCTTGTTCAATGTCGTGGTAATGGCTTGGCTGACGGGCCTGACCGTGGCTGTGGGCGGGGTCTCGGCCTGGTTTCTGAGTTTGCCGGCCGCCGAGGTCAGTGTGCAGTCGGCCCTGCTTAGTAACCTGCTGCTCCTAGCCCTGATTGCGGCTTTCCTGATCGGCGCCGTCTGGCGTCGGGTAAATGCTTACGAAGCCTTTATCGATGGCGCGAAGGAGGGGTTTCAGACCGTCATTGGCATCATTCCCTATCTGGTCGCCATGCTGGTCGCCATTGGTCTTTTGCGTGCCTCGGGCGTGCTGGATGGTTTTACCGAGGCGGTGCGCGTGGGCGTGCTGGCGCTGGGGTTTGATGCCCGCTGGGTCGACGCCTTGCCGACTATGATCATGAAACCGCTGTCGGGCAGCGGTTCGCGCGCCATGATGATCGAGGCCATGCAGTCGTTCGGCGCCGATTCCTACATCGGGCGCTTGGTTTGCATCGTGCAGGGCAGCAGCGAGACGACCTTCTATGTCCTGGCTGTGTATCTTGGGGCGGCTGGGGTACGGCGTGCCCGTCACGCTATTACAGGCTGTATCGCGGCCGACCTGGCCGGGTTCATTGTTGCGGTAGCGGTAGCGGGGCTTTTCTTCGCATAATGGCGCTGGGCCGATGGGGTCCGCGTATTTCGGAGTGTTTCATGGTGTCCTCCGTTTGGCTGGCTGTGATTGACCAGGGTTCGAACCGTTGTAGCGGCGGCTGCAGGCGGTTTAACCGACCCGGGGTGCCGACTAACCTGCACCGAAATAGTTTTCGCACCGCGTGGTTATTGAAGGGTCTCCGGTCATGAATGAGCTATTGGCTGCAATCGACTTGGGCTCAAACAGTTTTCACTTGCAGGTAGGCCGGGTTGAGGGCGATCAGCTGTTTTACCTCGATGCGCACAAGGAGAGCGTGCGCTTGGCTGGGGGATTAATGGCTAGCGGGGCACTGGATGCCGCGTCGCAACGGCGTGCGCTGGATTGTCTGGCGCGCATGGGCGAACGCTTGCATGGGATGCCGCCCGAGGCGGTGCGGGTGGTGGGTACCAATACCTTGCGGGTGGCGCGCAATGCTGAGGATTTTCTGGTGCGGGCGCGTGCCGCGCTGGGGTTCGATATTGAGGTGGTGGCGGGCCGCGAGGAGGCCCGCTTGATCTATCTGGGGGTCTCGCACAGCTTGGCCCATGCCGAGGCCCCGCGTCTGGTGGTGGATATCGGGGGCGGTTCGACCGAATGCATTATTGGGCGTGGTTACCAACCCAGTGCGCGGGAAAGTACGCGCATCGGCTGTGTGGTTTATTCCAACCGGTTTTTCCCGCGGGGAGTCGTGACCAAGGCCGCCATGAAGGAGGCTCGTCTGGCGGCTGAGGTTGCGCTGGGCCCGGTGGTGGCGCAGTTCCGACGCGGCCGTTGGGAAACAGCGATCGGTTCCTCGGGCACGGCGCGGGCCCTCGGTGAGATTCTGTTGCAAAACGGCCAGTCAGATGGCGCGATTACGCGTGCCGGGCTTAAGTGGTTGTGCGCTCAAATGGTTGCGGCGGGCAATACGCGTGTGTTGGAGTTGCCCGGCCTCAAGGCCGATCGCAAGCCGGTGATTGCCGGCGGCTTGGCGGTCATGGTGGGCGTGTTTGAGGCCCTCGATATTGAGACCATGACAGTGGCGCAGGGGGCTATGCGGGAAGGAATTCTCTGGGATTTGCTGGGGCGTAGCCATCACGAGGATATGCGCGAGGTGACAGTCAGCCAATTCATGCGTCGCTACCATGTCGATGCGGCTCAAGCCGGACGGGTCGAGGCGACCACTCTGGCCTTGCTCGCCGGCACCAGCCATACGGATGCCGCGGCTCTGCGCTTTGCCCGCTGGGCGGCGCGGCTGCACGAGATTGGCCTGTCGATCGCGCATAGTGGCCAGCATCGACATGCCGCCTATATTTTGGAGAACGCCGATATGCCGGGCTTCTCGCGTCAGGATCAGGCCTTTCTGGCGCGGATTGTGCGGGCCAGCCGGGGTGGGCTGGCTAAGCTGGCGTTGGCGGCAGATGATCCCGCCTGGCGGCTGATTCTGCCCTTGCGTCTAGCGGTTTTGCTAAACCAGAACCGGATCGGTAAGGGCATGGCCGATGTGCGTCTGCAGTGTCGGGCGGGCGCCTGTACCCTGAATCTGGGTCATCCCGATGCGCAGGATGGCCCCCTGACTCGGGCCGCCCTAGAGGTCGAAGTACGGCAGTGGCAGGATCTCGCTGCGTCTTGGCGTTTGCTGCGGGTGGGACGCTAGGCGGAGCAAGCCCAAGGGCTATCCCTGCGGTGGGGCCAACCTTTGTGCCCGCCCAGACCTGGGTATCAGGTGGCGCAGGGTGCGCAGAGTGTCATTCCCGTTAGTTTGACAAGGCTTGCAGCAGAAAGGTTTGGGCCTCGAACAGCTTGCCACGGCGGGCGCGGCGCCGGAAGCTGCCGTCGGGTTGCATCTCCCAGGCCTTGACATTGTCTTTCAGCGAGGCCTTGAGGCTTTCATTGATGACGCGGCGTTTGAGCTTGGCGTCCAGTACCGGAAAACAGGTCTCGATGCGGCGGAAGAAGTTGCGGTCCATCCAGTCGGCGCTGGCGAGGTAGACATCCTCGGCGCCTCCGTTATGGAAATAGAACACGCGATGGTGCTCCAGAAAGCGGCCAAGGAGGGAGCGCACGCGGATGTTGTCGGACAGGCCCGCAACTCCGGGGCGCAGGGCGCAAACGCCGCGTACGATGAGGTCGATTTGTACGCCGGCTTGCGAGGCTTCGTACAACGCATTGATCACCTTGGGTTCGAGCAGGGCGTTCATCTTGGCAATAATGTGAGCCTTTTCGCCCTTACGAGCGCGCTCAGCCTCGCCTTGAATGGCGGCCATGATGTGCGGGTGCAAGGTGAACGGCGCTTGCCAGAGATGGTTGTGGGTCTTGGCGCGGCCCAGCCCGGTCAGTTGCGTAAATACCTCGTTGACATCTTCACAGAGCGAGGGGTTGCTGGTGATGAGGCCAAAGTCGGTGTATAGGCGGGTCGTGCGGGGGTGATAGTTGCCGGTACCGAGGTGCGCATAGCGGCGGATCTTGCCGTTTTCGCGGCGCACGACCAGCGCCAGTTTGGCATGGGTTTTGTAGCCGACGACGCCATAAACGACATGGGCGCCAGCCTTTTCCAGACGCTCGGCCCAGTTGATGTTGGCCTCCTCGTCGAAGCGGGCCATCAGTTCGACTACGGCAGTAACCTCTTTACCGTTTTGGGCAGCGGCAATCAGGTGCTGCATGAGTTCGGATTCGGTGCCGGTACGATACACGGTCAACTTGATAGCCAGAACCTGCTTGTCGACCGAGGCCTGACGCAAAAAATCCATGACCGGCTGAAAGCTCTGGTAGGGGTGATGAAGAAGGATATCGCCTTGGGCAGCGGCCTTAAAAAGATCGGGTTGTTTGAGTAACTGGCTGGGGAAGGCCGCGTTAAAGGGTGAAAATTTGAGATCGGGCCGCTCAACCACATCCGGTACATTCATTAGGCGGACCAGATTAACCGGCCCATGCACTTGGTAGAGGTCTTTTTCGTTGAGGTGAAACTGCTGCAGCAGGAAGCTGCGCATCTCGGCCGAACAATTGTCAGCAACCTCCAGGCGTACGGCGTTACCAAAGTGACGCTGCGGCAACTCGCCGGCCAGTTGCTCGCGCAAGTTCTTGTTTTCTTCGTCATCCACAAATAATTCAGAATTTCGGGTCACGCGGAACTGGTAGCAGCCGAGGACCTCCATGCCGGAAAATAGCTCGCCGACATGGGCGTGCAGGATCGAGGACAGGAACACAAAGCCGTAATCACAGCCCGCTATCGCCGGAGGAAGTTGGATCACGCGCGGCAAGACGCGCGGTGCTTGCACTACCGCATGGCTTGAGTTGCGGCCGAAGGCATCTTTTCCGGACAGTTCAACGGCGAAATTGAGACTCTTGTTGATGACATTGGGAAACGGGTGCGAGGGATCGAGTCCGATGGGCGTCAGGACCGGCATGAGATCGCTAAAAAAGTAATTGCGGATCCATTCGATTTGCTCGTCTGTCCAATGCGTCCGGCGGAAGAAACGAATACCCTCGGCCGCGAGTGCCGGAAGGACTTCTCGGTTGAGGACCTCGTATTGGCGGGCGACGATTTGGTGTGCCGTCTCGGTGACCATGGCATAAACCTGGCGCGGGGTCAGGCCATCCGGGCCACGCTGACTGGGGGCTAGCTGCATTTGCTCCTTGAGTCCCGAGACGCGCACCTCAAAAAACTCGTCCATGTTGCTGGAGGTGATGCTGAGAAAGCGAAGCCGCTCCAGAAGTGGGGTGGTCAGGTCCTCAGCCTGCGCGAGAACCCGGCGGTTGAATTCCAGGATGCCAAGTTCCCGATTAATGAGACGATCTTGTGTGGGCATGGGTTCCGCTGAGGGTCTTGGTTAGATGAGGAGCCCTATGCTAAGCCAAGCGGGATGAGGCTTCCATGACATATTTATGACAGGATTACGGGATACTCTTGTCATGAGTCAAGAGGGGTGTTCTAATGCGCCCACACTATTGACCTTAGTCAAGGTTTACCTGAAAAGTGGATATCAATATGGACACATCGTTACATAGTGATAAAAGTCGACTTCTTGATGAATGTCAATAAACGAATGAAGTTGTTGTTTTGGTGTTGGTATAAAGAGCCCGCGCAGAGAAAGGATGGAGTATGAATTTGTCAGGAATCCTCGTTATTGCCAAGCCCGAATGGGTACCTCAGGTTGTTGCTGACCTTGCGGCTCAGGACGGGCTTGAGGTGCATCAAACTGACCCGGTATCGGGTCGCATCATTGTGGTGCAGGAAGCGGCCGATATTCACGCCGAGATTGAAGGTGTGAAACGGATCAAAGCCATGCCCCATGTCGTAATGGCAGATATGGTCTATCACTATTTTGCCGAAGACGAGCAGGCCTATGACGCCATGCCCGCCGAACTTGCCGAAGACACCTCCGTGTGTGTGCCGGCTTATCTCAACGCCTGATCATTAGCCAAAGGAGCAGATGCCATGGGAATCACCCGTCGTGAGTTTTTGAAGAATAGTGTGGCCGCCAGCGCGGCCGCGACCGTAGGTCTGCCGCTGTCTGAGCAGGCCGAGGCCGCTGTCGCCCAGTCTGAAGCGGGCTGGCAATGGGACAAGGGGGCCTGTCGCTTCTGCGGCACGGGTTGCGGCATCATGATTGCGACCAAGGATGGCCGTATCGTGGCCACCAAAGGTGACCCCAAGGCGCCGGTGAATAAGGGCCTGAACTGCGTCAAGGGCTACTTCAACGGCAAAATCATGTATGGCCAAGACCGTTTGACTCAGCCCTTGCTGCGCATGACCGATGGCAAGTTCGACAAGAAGGGCAAGTTTGTGCCTGTGTCGTGGGATACCGCCATGGATGTCATGGTCGAAAAATTCCTGGCGGCCTACAAGGAAAAAGGCCCGCATGGGGTTGGTATGTTTGGTTCCGGGCAGTGGACGGTGCCGGAAGGTTATGTGGCTGCAAAACTCTGGAAGGCCGGTTTCCGCTCTAATAACATCGATCCCAACGCCCGTCACTGCATGGCCTCGGCCGTAGCGGCCTTTATGCAGACCTTTGGCATTGACGAACCCGCCGGTAACTATGACGACATCGAGCACACCGATACGGCCGTGCTCTGGGGCGCCAACATGGCCGAGATGCACCCGATTCTGTGGTCGCGAATCACCGACCGGCGCCTGACCCATAAGGACATGAAGGTGGTCAACTTGTCCACCTATTCCAACATGTCGTCCGACATTGCCGACCTTGAGATTGTGTTCAAACCCAGTGGCGACTTGGCCATTCAGAACTACATTGCCCGTGAGATTATCAAGCGCAATGCCGTGAACTGGGATTTCGTCAAGAAGCACACTGTGTTCGCCACTGGCCCCTACGACATTGGCTATGGTTTCCGACCGAAGAATGCCGACAAGTTTGCCTCGCCGGCCGAGATGGAAGTGGTCAAGAACGAACAGACGCGCGTCCTCGACAAGTGGGAGGCCATTGGTCAGCGCAAGAAGGCCGGCGATGTCGTACCGCAGGCCAATGCCGCTACCGCAGGCAAGGATTGGGCCATTTCCTTCGAGGACTTTGCCAAGGCGTTGGAGCCGTATGACGCCGACTTCGTGGTGGCTACCGCCAAGGGCGATCCCGACGAATCAGACGAGGTTTTCAAGGCCAAGATCAAGGAACTCGCCGATTACTACTGCGACCCGAAGCGCAAGGTGGTGTCCTATTGGACCATGGGTTTCAACCAGCACCAGCGCGGCACTTGGGTTAACGAGCAGTGTTATATGAACCACATGCTGGTCGGCAAGCAGTCGATGCCGGGCAATGGCGCCTTCTCCCTGACCGGGCAACCGTCTGCTTGCGGTACGGCACGAGAGGTTGGCACCTTTGCCCATCGTCTGCCGGCTGACATGGTGGTGATGAACCCGAAACATCGGGCCCACTCCGAGCATATCTGGCATCTGCCCGCCAAGACCCTCAACCCGCAGATGGGTAGCCACTTCGTCAAGATCATGCGTGATCTGGAAGACGGTACCTGCAAGTGGGCTATGGTGCAGGTCAACAACCCGTGGCAGAACACCGCCAACCTGAACCACTGGATCAAGGGCGCGCGCGAGATGGACAACTTCATTGTCTGTTGCGACGGCTATCCAACCGTCTCGGCCAAGGTGGCCGATCTGGTTCTGCCGGCGGCGATGATCTTCGAGAAGTGGGGCTTCTACGGCAATGCCGAACGGCGCACCCA
>SXTL01000064.1 GCA_005790965.1 Burkholderiales bacterium
CAGATTGTGTGGGGCCTGCCGCATGTCTTTGCGGTCTTTCTCATTGTCGCGGCCTCCGGGGCGCTAAATGTGGCCTCCATCGCGACGGTTTTTGGCAAGACCCTGTACAAACCGCTTAATCGTTTGTCTGCGCTTATGGCGCTGACCTTTCTGGCCGGCGGCTTGATGGCGCTGGTCTTGGATTTGGGCCGCGCGGATCGTCTGATCGTGGCCATGACCGAGTACAACTTCAAGTCCATCTTTGCTTGGAATGTGATCCTGTACAACGGTTTCTTTGGGATTGTGATCGCGTATCTGTGGACCATGATGGATCGCAAAGGCGCCTCTTGGTACAAGGCCGTCGGCACCTTTGCCTTTGTCTGGCGTCTTATCCTTACCACCGGTACTGGTTCCATCTTTGGTTTCTTGGTGGCGCGCGAGGCCTATGACGCCGCCCTTCTGGCGCCGATGTTCATCATCTTCTCCTTCAACTATGGTTTGGCCATGTTCTTGCTCATCTTGATGGGCTTGTACAAAGGGGATAACCGCCCGCTAGGGGACAAGTTGGTCAACCGTTTGCGCAGTGTGTTGGGCACCTTTGTGGCAGCTAGCCTGTATTTCACTCTGGTCTATCACCTGACCAATCTATACTTCACCAAGCATCAGGGCCTTGAGGCTTTCTTGTTGCTCGAAGGTGGAATTCACACGCAGATGTTCTGGATCGGTCAGGTTCTGATCGGCTATGTTGTGCCGATGGCAATCCTGTTTAATCCAGCGACGAGCGGTCGTGGCTGGACGGTGCTTGCCGCCACGGCAGCTGTGCTGGGGGGGTTGGCGCAGATGTGGGTTACCATCATCGGTGGTCAGGCCTACCCCATGGATATCTTCCCGGGTTATGCCGTGACATCGAGTTTCTACGACGGGGTGGTGAATGCATACAGCCCTGCTTTGGTGGAGATTCTGCTCGGCATTGGCGGGGTTGCGACGGCTATTCTCCTGACTGTAGGCGCCAGCAAGGTTTTGCGATTCATGCCTGAGCGACTGGATGACGAGACGCTGGCAGCTTTGCATGGGAAGCACTGATCTGCTGATCGTGTGCCGTAAAAACCGGCCAAACGGCCGGTTTTTACATTCTGGGAAATAACCCTGCATGCCGTGTCTTTATCTCTCCGCTGCCCATAAATCCTCAGGCAAGACGACCGTCACGCTGGGGTTGGCGCGGGCTCTACGCCAGCGTGGTCGGCAGGTTCAGGTCTTCAAGAAGGGTCCGGATTACATCGACCCCATCTGGCATGGCCAGGCTTCGGGGCGTCCCAGCTACAACCTTGATTTCCATATGATGGCGGCCTCGGAAATCGATGACCTTTATGCACGCCATGCAGCAAGCGCAGAGATCAGCCTGATTGAGGGTAATAAGGGACTCTACGATGGCATGGATCTGGAAGGTGGCAATAGCAATGCGGCCCTGACCAAGCGCTTGGGGGTCCCGGTGGTGCTGGTACTGGATGTCGTTGGCATGACTCGGGGGGTGGCACCCTTGGTATTGGGCTATCAGGCCTTCGATCCAGAGGTAAGGATTGTTGGCGTGATTCTCAACAAGGTGGGCGGCCCGCGCCATGCGGAAAAACTGCGCGCAGTCATGGCCCGTTACACCACCGTGCCGGTGCTTGGGGTAATCCCGCGGGATCCGCGTTTGGAAGTGGCTGAACGGCATTTAGGGCTGATTCCGGGCAACGAGATGGCCGAGGCGGAGGCATGCATTGATGCTATGGCCGGCGTGATTGCAAGCCATTGTGATCTGGCTCAACTGGAAGCGTTGGCACAATTGGCTAAGCCGTTGCCCCCGGTCGTGGCGCCCGCGTACTGCACAGATAGCGCGGCTGGACTACGGATTGGGTACCTGCGTGATCGGGCCTTCGGTTTTTACTATCAAGAAGATCTGGATACGCTGCGCGCGGCTGGGGTGAGCCTGATTCCCATCAATGCGCTGGCCGATACGGCGTTGCCTGCCTTGGATGGATTACTGATTGGGGGAGGCTTCCCTGAGATCTTTATCCGTGAGCTCGAGGCCAATGAATCTCTGCGCACACAGTTGCGTGCAGCGATCGAGGCCGGCCTCCCGACCTTCGCTGAATGCGGTGGGTTGATGTATCTGGCCGACACCCTGGTTTGGGGTGAAACGCGTGGCCATATGGTCGGTGTTGTGCCAGCGCGGGTGACCATGGGTGATCGTCCGGTCGGGCGCGGCTACGCGACCTTGCGCGGAACGGGCATGTCGTCGTTAGCGACCCAGGATGTGGAATATCCCGCGCATGAATTTCATTATTCGGCGCTGGGATCGCTTCCGTCGGGCTCGGTGTTGGCGTACGACATCGTCCGAGGACACGGCGTTGACGGTCGTCAAGATGGTTTCGTCCATAAGAATCTGCTGGCATCATACTGCCACCGTCGTGGCACTGGCCCGCAAGGCTGGATCGCCCCATTTTTGAAGCTGTGCGCCCAACAGCGCATGTAAGTCGTAATTGAAAGGAATGACAATATGTTGAATGTGACTGAATCCGCTGCCGAGCAAGTACGCCAGGCCGCCAGCCAGAGTGGTGCCGATGACATGGCCTTGCGCGTGGCCGCACGGCTCAATGACGAGGGCATGATTGAATTTGGCCTGGGCTTTGATGAGACGGACGAGAGCGATATCGTCATTGATGCGCATGGCGTCAAGGTGTTGGTTGCACCGTCCAGTCAAGCCTTGTTGATGGATGTTACCTTGGACTTCAACGAAGTGGCTCCGGGCGAAATGAGCTTTGTTTTCCTTAAGGCAAGTAGCGGTGGGGGTTGCGGTAGTGGCGGCGGCAGTGGTGGCGGATGTGGTAGCTGCGGTAGCAGCGGTAGTTGCGGCAGCTAAAATTTGCCAGCCGTGCCCATTGTTGTGATTGCCTGAACCTAGAGTCTCGAGTTGTGAACTATTTACCTATCTTCATGGATTTGCGTGACCGTGCCACCCTCGTGGTGGGCGGTAATGAACTTGCGGCCCGCAAGGCGAGCCTTCTCCTCTCTGCCGGGGCGCGGATTGAAGTCGTCTGTCCTCAGCCTCTTGCCCCCGCTTGGGCCGAATTGCCAGGACAAGATCGTATTCAACAGCGACGCGAGGCGTATGCGCTCCAGCATCTGGAGGGTAAGTTGATTGTGATCGCAGCCAGTGGTGATGCAGAGCTTGATCACAAGATCTCCGAGGCGGCGCGCGCCCGGGGTATTCCGGTCAATGTGCCGGATCGTCCAGGGCTCTGTAGCTTCATCTTGCCGTCCATCATTGATCGCTCGCCGATTGTGGTGGCAGTGTCCAGCGGGGGCGACGCCCCCGTTCTGTCGCGGCTCCTGCGGGCCCGTTTGGAAACCCTGATTCCGGCCGCCTACGGCCAGTTAGCGGCGTTGGCCGGGCGTTTCCGTGAACGGGTACGGGATGTGATTGGCCGGGGCGATGAACGGCGCAAATTTTGGGAGAAGGTCTTTTTGTCACCCGTGGCCGAGATGGTTTTTGCCGGACGCGAGGCTGAAGCAGAGGCGCGTTTGGAGTCGATGCTGACCGATAACGCAATGCAGTCTCCCGTCGGTGAGGTCTATTTGGTCGGCGCCGGTCCGGGCAACCCGGATTTGCTGACTTTCCGTGCCCTGCGCTTGATGCAGCAGGCCGATGTGGTGGTCTATGATCGCTTGGTATCGCCTGCGATCGTCGAGATGTGTCGCCGCGATGCAGACCGCATCTATGTTGGCAAGGAGCGTGATAACCACGCCCTGCCGCAGAACGAGATCAACCTGCTTCTAGCCCGCTTGGCCTTGGAGGGTAAACGGGTATTGCGCCTCAAGGGCGGAGATCCTTTTATCTTTGGGCGTGGCGGCGAAGAGATCGAGACCTTGCGCGAGCACGGCGTTTCCTTCCAGGTCGTACCGGCGATTACCGCCGCGGCCGGGGTGGCCTCGTATGCCGGCAGTCCGCTCACCCATCGTGACTACTCGCAGGCCCTGATCTTTGTTACCGGGCATCTCAAGGACAATAGCATGGACCTGGATTGGGACATGCTGGCCCGTCCGCATCAGACCATCGTTGTTTACATGGGCCTCAAGGGTTTGTCGCACCTCTGCGCCAAGATGATGGAGCATGGCCTCGCGCCCGATACCCCGATCGCCGTCGTGCAGCAAGGGACGACGCTGAACCAGAAGGTGGTGATCGGCGCTTTGTCCAACATGCCGGAAAAAGTCGAGGCGGCGGCACTCAAGGCCCCGACTTTGATCATTATCGGCCAGGTGGTGAAGTTGCATGACAAGCTAGCTTGGTTTAATCCTGAAGGAAAGCCGACAACGGCGACTCCGCTTGATATCCCGGCACACCTCGACCTGTAGATAGATTTGTACCATTTGCAGGGCGTAAAGGGGGATGGAGAATCCCCGCGAGGATTACAAAAGGATAGGCCAATGCAAGGGATAAATGAGCGAGTTGGGCAATGGTTGATCGCGGGGGCACTGGCTCTGTTCTGCTTGGGGTGGGCGCTGGTTTCCCACGCGGAGGTGCGCGATCCACAAACCCATTTCTTTCAAGCGAAATTTGGTGATTTGCCTGCCGATCTGGCCACGGCCCGGCAGGAGGGAAAACGCGCCATCTTGCTCATGTATGAGATGGACGACTGCCCCTTTTGTGATCGGATGAAGCGGACCGTTCTCAATCAATCCCAGGTTCAGGCTTATTTCCGCGAGCATTTCCTGATCTACAGTATTGATGTGCGCGGCGGCACTCCGCTGACCGATTTTGCGGGCCAGGTTGTGACGGAAAAGCAGTTTGCGCTGGAACAACGCGCCCGCGCTACGCCGGTTTTTGTCTTCTATGACCTTGAAGGTCGGCCGGTTGCCCGTTTTACGGGCGCCACCCAAAATGCGGATGAGTTTATGCTCCTGGGGCGTTTTGTGGCCGATGGACACTACAAAACGATGCCTTTCAATGTGTACAAACGCCAGGTGAGTGGCGGTAAATAATGCGTCGAACGGCGTTGTTGCTTCAGATCCTGGCGTTGCTCTTTCTGGGTCTGCCAGCTTTGAGCTTGGCGGCACCGCTGACTTTGGAAGCAGTACTGGCTGAAGTGGATGCACCGCATCCCGAGTTGCGGGTCAGCGAAGCGCGTCATGCGCTTGCCCGAGCTGATCAGCAACTGGCTGCGAGTCTTGATGATCTAAGTGTGACCCTAGATGCGACCCTGCGCAGCGGCCGGAATCCAGCGCTGGGTGGCTATGCACCCGACCATCTCGCGCGCCTCAATATCAAGAAGACTTTGCTCGATGCGGGCCGGTTTGAGGCCCTGCGCGGCGCGACCGAAAATGAGACGGCGGCGGCCTTTCTCCAACATACGGATCTGCGCGCCCAGCGGCGTATTACTCTCATGGCGCGGTTTTTTGATGTCTTGCTCGCGGATCTGGCCTATGCCGCCGACAGCGAATTTATGGCCGTCGCTTATGTGCGTTGGGATAATGGCAAGGATCTGCATCAGTTGGGTCAGATCTCGACTCCGCAATGGCTGGATCTCGAGGCGCGTTATCAGGAACTGCGCCTGCGCCGTAACGATTCTGAGCGGCGTATGCGCGAGAAGCGTGCCTTGCTGGCTATGGCGATGAACCGCCCCGGTGATCTTGCTAGCGAGGTGGTTGACCCGGCTTTGACGGGCAATAACCGTGCCTTGCCAGAATTTGACAATCTGCTCGTCCATCTAACCGCACATAACCCGAAACTGGCCGCGCTGCGATTGCAACTCGAGGCGGCGCGCCTTCGCGTGACAGGCGTGCGGGCCAGTGACGGCCCTCGCCTCGAAGCGGAGGCCGAGGCTGGAGCCTACAGTCGAGATGCTAGTACCCGCGATAGTGTGCGTGCTGGCATCAATCTGGTTTGGCCTTTGTCGCAGGGCCGCCGTACCGATGGCGAGATAGCGCGTGAGCAGGCGCGTTTGCAGCAATTGCAGGCGGAGGCTGATCTGCTTGCCTTGAACCTGCGGCAGGCCCTTTACGACACTTGGCAAGAGATCCAGTTGTTGCGTGATGTCGAGCGCAAGACGACCCAAGCGCAGGCGGTGCAGCGCGATTGGGCCCTAGAGCGGGCGCGGGCGGAATATGAATTGGAGTTAAAGACGAATCTCGGCGTCAGTATGGCTGAGACCCAAGCGGCTCGCTTATTGAACCGATCGGTTGAGTATCGGCTGGCACTGGCTTGGGCCCGGATGGATGCCCTGCTCGGTGTACCGCTTGATTACAAGGAGAAGAAACGGTGAAGCAGATCTTGTCGTTCGCGGCGCGCGCCGTCCTGACTTTGGCGGGTCTCGGCGCGGTGTCTTTGGTACATGCCGCCGAGTGGGCCGGTCAACTGGATTGGTCGCAGCGCGTGGTCCTGTCTGCCGGTGTTTCGGGGGCTGTTCGCCAGGTGCTGGTACAACCCGGGCAGCTTGCCAAGGAAGGGACCCTTTTGCTCGGGATGGATGCAACGGCTTACCGTGCGGCCTTGGTGGAGGCACGGGCAGAGATTGAGCGGCTGACCGAGGAAGAGGCGGATGCTCGGCGTGAACTGGATCGGGTCAAGGAACTCTATGCCCGTACCGTTTCTTCAACGACGGAACTCGATACGGCTCGCTTGCGTCAGGCCCGGGCGCGAGCCTTGTTGGCGGCGGCGCAGGCCCGCAGTGAACGGGCGCGCTATCAGTTGAGCGAAACGGAAGTTCGTGCGCCGTTCGATGCGCTGGTGCTTGAGCGCAAGGCAGAACCCGGCCTGATCTCTGCGTCACAGTGCCAACCACCGGCCTTGCTGGTGGTGGCCCGTGCCGATGAAATGCTTGCGGTGGTCGATTTGAATGCGGCTCAGGCAGCGAGTCTCGCGTTGGGGATGACGGCGACGGTCAGCGTTGCCGGCGAACAGACCAAGGCCACGCTGCGAGCAGTGCAGACCCTGGCGCAGGGGCGTTATCGGGCCGAGTGGGTCGTGCCGCGCAAGAGCGCTTGGCTTGCAGGGATGGCCGTCAGTGTGACCACGCCTTGAGGCCTTTAAGCGCCGTTCAAAAGTTGCTCAAAGGCTGATTCGGCGCCAACTTAGCCTCGGACGGGCTCAATTATGGCATCGAGATTGAGGTCGTCGCAGTAGTTCAGAAAGTCGCCCCGTAGGGTGGAAATGTGCGCCTCGGCGGGGATACCAACGGTCATCATGACTGAAAACATCGGCGCACCGGTATGCGGCGCCGGATAGGTGTCGGTAATGACTTCTTCGATGTTGATACCCTGACCAGCGAAAAAATCAGCTAGACGATGCACAATTCCGGGGTGATCCATGGCTACGACTTCGACCCGGTAGGGCACCATGGGCTGACTCCGCGGGGCGTGTTTGGTGCGTTTGTGCAAGAGGGAGAGACCGAGATCGGCACCGAGTCCATCAATGCGATCTTCCAGTTTTTGCAGGGCATTCCAGGGACCGGAAAGGAGCATGAGAAAGGCGAAATGGCCGCCCAGTACGGACATGCGCGATTCTTCGATATTGCAGCCGGATTCGACGATACGGGCAGTGAAATCCTTGACTAGGCCGGTGCGATCCTCGCCAGTGGCGGTGATAACCAGATATTCCTGAGCGTTGCCGAGGGTGGGAGTGGGTGCGTTCATGACGGCAATTCCAATGCGAGAGGTGGCTATTGTACCGGTCTATGTTTCGCGAAGGTCACCGTCACGATAAAACCAGTTTCCATCCCTGCGTTCAAAGCGGCTGATCTCGTGCAGGCGGTGGGCGCGACCCTTGACCTTGTAGCGAGCGACAAACTCGACCGTGGCGTAATCGGTGTCCTGCGCCTCGAACCGCCTGATCTGCAAGCCCAGCCATTGTGGGGCGGGTTCTTCGTTAAGGTTCAGGTCCGAGGGACGCGTGGTGGGGTGCCAAGTGGCGAGCAGCCAAGCTACATTGCGCAGGACGAAGGCGGTGTAGCGGGAGCGCATCAGGTGTTCGGCATCGGGTACCGCCTCACCGCCTTGGATGAAGCGGCCGCAGCAGCGCTCGAAGGGGAGCGGTTTACCGCAGGGGCAGGGTTTTGGCATGAGGGCAGAGGGCAAGGAGAGGACAGGCGGCACAGCGCGGTTTGGGTCGGCAATAGTGTTTGCCGAGGGCGACGAGGAGGGCATGGAATGCATTGAACAGCCTGCGATCAGTGGGCAATGCCGCGTGAAAACGGCTCTGGATGAAGGCGTAGGATTCCTTTCCGGTCAGGATTCCGAGGCGGGTGAAGCTGCGCCGCGTGTAGGCATCGACGACGAAGCTGGGTAGGTCGAGGGCATAGAGCAGAATCGAATCGGCAGTTTCTTCGCCCACGCCGTGGACGGCCAAAAGGCGGCTACGCAATTCTGCCAAAGGCGCGTGTTCGGAGAGCCGTTCTGGGGCATTGGCGACACCCTGTTCAAGCAGAAACTGGCATAACGCCTTGAGCCGTCGCGCCTTGACATTGAAATAGCCGGCTGGACGAATCAGGGCCGCCAACTCGGTGTCCGGCAGAGCCAGGATGGCTGTGGCGGAGAGGGCGTGGCGGGCCTTGAGCGCTGCGATGGCCCGTTCCACTTGGGTCCAGGCCGTATTTTGGGTCAGAACTGCGCCGACCATTACTTCAAAGGACGAATCGCCCGGCCACCAATGTTGGGGTCCAAAATGGTCCAGCAGGACATCGTGGATAGCCATCCAGTTCATGGCTTCGATGCTACCATCGCGGCATGGAAACTGAACGGATGCGGATCGATAAATGGCTCTGGGCGGCGCGTTTCTTCAAGACACGCAGCTTGGCTACGCAGGCCGTTGAGGGTGGCCGAGTCAAGGTCAACGGCGAGCGGGCCAAGCCGGCAAAAGAGATCCGTATCGGTGATCGCCTTGTTATCCATCTGGCTGAACTGGAGTGGCAAGTGACGGTGGCTGGACTTGCAATGCAACGCGGCCCGGCCGCCATGGCGCGAACCCTTTACGAAGAAGCGGCCGAGAGTCAGGCGGCACGCGTGGCGGCGACCTTGGCGCGCAAAGCAGAGCGTGATCCGGCCGCTGAGCTACGGGGGCGACCGACCAAACGCGACCGGCGCTTGATCCATCGTTTTAATACCTGAAGGCGACTACGCCCTAATCATGAACGCAAACACGCTTATCCCTCCTTCTGACCTAATTGTTATTGGCGGCGGCGTCTCCGGCCTGACGCTGGCTTCGCGGGCGGCACGGGCGGGGCGGGCGGTACTTGTCCTCGAGGCCGAAAACCGCGTCGGTGGCTGTATCGAAAGCTGGCGACCGATGCCGGATTTTGCTGTGGAACTGGGCGCCCACACCGCCTATAACTCGTACGGCGCGCTGCTGACCGAACTGGAGGCTCGCGCGGGGTTGACGGGCCTGCTACCGCGCGAGAAGGCCGGCTATTTCTTTATTGAGAACGGCCAGACTGTGTCGCCTGTCAAGCGGCTGTCTTTCCTGTCGCTGCTGTTGCACCTGCCCTTCGCCATCCTGCGTGACAAGACCCGCGCCAGCGTCGGCGACTATTACCGCCGCCTGTTTGGGGTGGGGAACTATCAACGCCTTCTTGCCCCCGCTTTTGCCGCTGTCTTGTCGCAACCGGCCGAGGATTACCCAGCCGCCTGGCTGTTCCGCAAAAAGCCCCGGATCAAGACCACCCCGCGCAAATACAGTTACATGGGGGGCTTGCAAGGCATGGTCGAGGCCATGACGACGGGCTTGAGCGTGCGTACCGGTACCCCTGTTTTGGGCGTCGTCCGTACCGATACGGGTTTTATGGTCAAAACGGCCACCGGTGAGTTGGCCTGCCGACACCTGGCCTTGGCCACGCCGGCTGATGTCACCACGCGGTTGCTGGGCGATATTTATCCTGACCTTGCCGCAGCATTGGCCAACATCGAAATGGCCAACATCGAGACCTTGGCCGTTGTGGTTCGCCGCGCGGCCGTCCATCTGCCTAAACTCGCGGGGCTGATTGGTGATGGCGCGCCTTATTTCTCGGCTGTCAGTCGCGACCCGCTGGCGCATCCTGATTGGCGCGGTTTTAGCTTCCACTTCCGTCCTGACTTGCTGGATGCTGCGCAAAAGCGCGCGGCCGTGGCCCAGGTGTTGGGCGTGTCAGAAGAGGCCTTCATCGCCGTCACGGAAAAGACCAACCGTCTGCCCCGGCTAACGGTGGATCATGTTGCGCTGGCCACGCAAATCGACGCCCATACTCGTCACCTGCCATTGGCGCTGGTCGGCAACTACCTTAACGGCTTGTCCATCGGCGATTGCGCCGAACGCGCTCAACGCGAGGCTGAGCGGTTGATGGCCTTGAGTTAAAATTTTTCTGATGAATGAAGTTTTGAGAAAGGTGCAATGACTGTCATGCGTCGCTATATTCACTCCGCGCTAATCGCCGCCTTCTGTATCGGCTGCCTGCCGGTTGCGCAGGCGGCAGCTCCACAGCCCGACATGAAGGGGGCCGCGCCAGTCGCAGCGACCAAGAATCGCCTTGTGGTTCAGGTGAATGAGGAGAGCGTGCGAAAATGGCATGACATCCTTGTCAACATTCACAACATCCAGGCGGAATTGGGGCACGGCAATGTGGCGATTGCGGTGGTGGCGATTGGCACGGGTCTGGGCATGATCAAGGCCGATTCGCTGGCGGCTAATGGTGTCCAGGAGGCACTCGCGAGCGGGGTTGAATTTGTGGCCTGTGGCAATTCGATGCGGGGGCAGAAACTGGTCAAGGACGATCTTGTCGACGGCATAACGGTGAGTACGGCCGGCTATGTCGAGATCCTGCGGCGCCAGCAACAGGGCTGGATTTACCTCCGGCCGTGACGGACGGTTGACGGGTGGGGGTCCCCAAAACAGCCGCCATTATTGGCGGCGGTCCGGCCGGACTGATGGCGGCGGAGACGCTGCTTGGTGCGGGCATGGAAGTCGACCTCTACGACGCCATGCCCTCGGTGGGGCGCAAGTTCTTGCTGGCAGGGAAAGGCGGTCTCAACCTCACTCACTCGGAAGGGCATGAAACCTTTTTGTCCCGGTACGGGGCCCGCCGGCCTGATATTGAACCGATGCTGGCAGATTTTGGGGCTGATGCGCTACGCGTCTGGGCCGCCGACTTGGGTGTCGAAACCTTTGTCGGCAGTTCCGGTCGGGTGTTCCCTCGCGCGATGAAGGCCGCGCCGTTGCTGCGGGCCTGGCTGCATCGCTTGCGTGCAGCCGGAGTGCGTTTCCATGTCCGCCACCGCTGGCTGGGCTGGGAACCTGTGGGGACCCGGTTGCGGTTTGCAACCCCGACGGGTGAAATGATGCTTCAGGCCGATGCCGTCATCCTGGCCTTGGGCGGGGGCAGTTGGGCGAAATTGGGTTCCGATGGGGCATGGGTGCCACTGCTGCAAGCGCGCGGCATCGACATCGCGCCGCTAAAACCGGCGAACTGTGGTTTTGATATCGGCTGGAGCGAACACTTCCGTACGCGCAACGCGGGCCAACCCCTGAAAACTGTGGTTGCGACTTTTCAGGACCTAAAGGGCCATGAAATTCAGCGCCAGGGCGAGTGCGTCATTACCGCAACGGGTATCGAGGGCAGTCTGATTTATGCGCTGGCCGCGCCATTGCGCGACCGCATTGCGGCCGAAGGGTTTGCCGTTCTCCACCTTGATCTGGCACCCGCCAAGTCGCTGCAACGGGTGAGGACGGAGGTGGCGCATCCGCGTGGCTCGCGCTCGCTGTCCAGCCATCTAAAGGGTCATGCGGGTATTAGCGGCGTCAAGGCCGGATTGCTGCGTGAGGTGCTGGGTGCTGAGGCCTATGCCGACCCGGCCCAACTGGCGGCCGCGATCAAGGCGCTGCCGGTGAAACTGGTCGCCCCGCGTCCCCTTGACGAGGCTATCAGTAGCGCTGGCGGCGTACGCTTCGAAGACCTCGATGCAGGCCTGATGCTGCGGAAAATGCCCGGTGTGTTCTGCGCCGGCGAAATGCTCGACTGGGAGGCCCCCACCGGCGGCTACCTGCTCACAGCATGTTTCGCCAGCGGACGGGTGGCGGGTTTGGGCGCGCGGACCTGGTGTGGTTTCTAAACGGCTACTGTAGTGAATGAGGAGTTTGCACATGAGCAGCGTATTAATCCCCCTTGCCGAGGGTTTTGAAGAATTGGAGGCCGTCACGGTCATTGACCTGCTTCGTCGCGCCGGAGTGGGGGTGGTGACGGCGGGCTTGCAACCGGGGCCGATCACGGCCAGCCGGGGGGTGGTGATGCTGCCGGATACGGCGTTAGACGCCGTGTTGAGTCAGGATTTTGACATGATCGTACTGCCTGGCGGTCTGCCGGGCGCCAACTATTTGCGCGATGACGCGCGGGTGCAGTCGATCTTGAAGCGGCACGCGGCGGCCGGGAGGTACACCGCGGCCATTTGCGCAGCGCCGATTGCCTTGGCGCAGGCCGGGTTGTTAGTGGGCAAGAAGGCGACGAGCTATCCGGGCTTCGTCGAAAAACTCACCATCGCTGACTTCAGGCATTCGACTGAGGCCGTCGTGGTGGATGGCAAGGTCATTACTTCGCGCGGACCGGGCACAGCAATGGATTTTGCCCTGACCCTGATCGAACTGTTGTGCGGTCGGGCGCAGCGTGACCAGGTCGAAGCGGGGCTGGTGCGCGCGTGAAGTTGGAGAAATCATTGGCGGCGTGGGGTGGTGAGGCTTTCACGGCGCTGCTTAAGGCGGAACTGGAAGGTCTCTCGGCTGAGGCATTGGGGCTACAACAGGCGGCCAACTGGCCCTTGCAGCTCGATGCGCCGGTGACGGTGAGCGTGATGGATGTTCAGGCGGATAGCGTGGCGCTGCACGCCCGGGTCGGGGTGTTTTTTACCGAGACGATGGCTGGTTGCAACTGCGCCGATGAACCGATGGAGCGGCCGGTCTATGCTGAGTTGGGTATCGTCATTGAGCGCAGTACGGCGGAGGCGACGACGACCCTGCTGTGATGATGCCTATCTGCTTTGCCGATGCATCTATCCAAGTCGGGATAACCAGCGAAAATCGGCCCGAGGGCAGGTCTTCTGCGGTGGTTACAGCAAACGCCCGCAGAGCGCAGTTTGCCGTGCGATCTTCAAGCCTAGCCCAGATGCGCAGACGGGCGATTTTGCCCACTACGAAGTAGCCGGAGGTTAGTGCCCTTCGACGCAGATTTCGCGCCGCCAGACGGCGAGCCCGGTGCGACCAATGAGCAGGGCAATGAGTGCGGTTAGCAGGGTCAGCAGCAAGGTAGCCAGTCCGCTGTAAAACGCGGTGCCCGTTTCCTTGAACATGATCAAGGTGGCGATGGTGATGGCAGCAACGGGAAAGGAATAGGCCCACCAGGACAGGAAAAATCTCAGCCGGGCAAAGTAGCTGAACTGCGCTAGCAACAGCAGGGTAAAGAATAGCCCGACGAAATACAGCACTTTTGCGAAGGCGTCGATTTCGCCCGTCAGGTTGTACCAGGAAATGAATCCCACCGCAGGCGGTGCAACGAAAATGAATAGCGTCGGAATGAGACGCTCAGGCAGGCTGGGATGGAAAATCAGCCGGTAGAACAGGATGGCCGTGAGAACCGGCCAGAAAAACACGCCGAGGCTGAAGAAAAACCAGGAAATGTCGGCTGGGGCGTGCTGCAGCCCCGCGATCGGCACCAAGATGTTGCCGACGACTGGGATGAACCAGGCCGGGTTGAGGTGGGTAATCTCGTACTTGCTGTGCTGAATCCAGGACGAGAGCACGAACAGGGTGATGACGAGGTGCAGGGCTGTCCCCACGCTCCATAGCCAGAAAGACAGGGCCTCTGCCGTATGCAAAAAGGCAATGGACAGCAGCAGGAGGGCGATGGAAAAGGTGGGCACAAAGGCCAGCTTCACCGGATGCTGGATCTCAGTCAGGACATCGCCCCGATAGCTCAGGAATTTGGCCAGATACAGGCCAGACAGCACCACAAACACCAAGGCGGCCAGGCCTGTCAGCCAAGGGCTGATAGCCATGTCGAGCGCAAAGATCTGCTCGGCCCGCATCCAGGCGATGGCAAAACCGCTCAACCCCATGACGGCGGCAAACCAAGAGATGGGAAGGTTTTTAAGGCGGGAAGTTTCTGAGTTCATGGCGGGCAGGCCTCCTTGTTAGGGCGCGAGTATATAA
>SXTL01000065.1 GCA_005790965.1 Burkholderiales bacterium
CTGCTCTGCTCGCTCCTGCGAATCCGTTCTTGTTCACGCTCGCGGATGGCCTCGGAGTCGGTGGGGCGATCATCCCGGGCACCGTTCCGGCGCCGCCCTTCGTGCTTAATGCGGAGTACGGCGAGTATGTGACCGGGCAGAAGGTGATCAACGAGGAATCGCGCTATGCGATGCGCGAATGCCTGGCCAATATTCAAAATGGCAGCTACGCCAAGCGCTTCATTCTTGAAGGACAGGCAAACTATCCCGAAATGACGGCTTGGCGTCGCAATAATGCGGCCCATCAGATCGAGGTGGTTGGCGGCCAGCTGCGCGCCATGATGCCCTGGATTGCCAAGAACAAATTGGTCGATCAGAGCAAGAACTGACGCTGCACTAAGTGTGCATTTTCCAGCCGGCGGCCTCGAAACCCCGGCTGCTGACTGTATCCTTAATGACTTATCATGTGCATCGGACTCGCCTGTTCAACTTCTATGAGCTATCCGCACCCCATTCTTGCCCGTGAAGGCTGGCCGTTTCTGATCGGCGGGGGCCTCGCGGCGGTCGCTGTGACGGCGTTGGCCGGTTGGGCCTGGGCCAGTCCCTTGTGGCTGTTTTTTGTGTTTTGCGTGCAATTCTTCCGTGACCCGCCGCGCACGGTCCCGGTCGGTGAGAACCTGGTGATCGCCCCGGCCGATGGCAAGGTGATTGTGGTTGAAGAGACCGATGACCCCTGGCTTAACCGCCGCGCGCTGAAGATCAGCGTGTTCATGAATGTGTTCAATGTCCACGCCAATCGCAGCCCGTTGGCGGCATTGGTGAAGCAACGCTGGTACAACCCGGGTAAATTTCTTAACGCGGCGGTGGCCAAGGCCTCGACCGAGAACGAGCGCAATGCCCTCTGGCTGCAAACCCCGGACGGTAAAGATATCACCTGTGTGCAGATCGCCGGCCTCATTGCCCGGCGCATCCTCTGTCATGTTGATACGGGTCATGAACTGGCGCGCGGGGAGCGCTATGGTTTTATCCGCTTTGGCTCGCGGGTCGACCTGTATCTGCCGTTGGGCACAATGCCGCGCGTTACCTTGGGTGAAAAAGTGTCATCGGGCAGTACGGTGCTAGCGCTATTGGCATGAACAGGGCAGATCCTACATGAACGAAAACCCGGAACCCGCCTCGCAGGGCCTTGAAAAACGGCGCGGACGGGCCGTGTTTCTGTTGCCCAATTTGCTGACGACAGGGGCTTTGTTCGCAGGTTTTTATGCGGTGATCCAGGCCATGAATGGGCATGTTGAGCACTCGGCAGTAGCCATCTGCATTGCCATGGTGCTGGATGGGCTTGATGGCCGGGTCGCGCGCATGACGAATACGCAGAGCGCCTTTGGTGCCGAGTACGATTCCCTGTCCGACATGGTCTCGTTTGGAGTGGCCCCTGCCGTAACGGTTTACAGCTATGCCCTAAGCTCGATGGGTAAATTGGGCTGGATTGCGGCTTTTATCTATTGCGCTGCGGCCGCCTTGCGTTTGGCCCGTTTTAATACGCAAGTGGGCGTTTCCGATAAGCGCTGGTTCCAAGGCTTGCCCAGCCCCGCCTCGGCGGCTCTGATTGCTAGCCTCGTCTGGGTGGGGATCGATAACGGCATCGTGGGAACCGACATTCGCTGGGCCGCTTGGCTGATTACTGTTTTTGCGGGCCTATCCATGGTCAGTAGTTTCCGTTACTACAGCGGCAAGGATATTAATCTGCGCCGCAGCGTCCCGTTCTTCACGATCGTGGCGATTGCCTTGACCTTTGCCCTGATTGCCATTGATCCTCCTCTGGTGATGCTGGCGGTGTTTTTGGCCTACGCGGCCTCTGGCTATGTCTGCGCCTTTTGGCCCAACAAAACCACATGCAAGGTGACGCATTCGGGTGGAGACTTGCCCTGAGTTTGGCTGGGCCGTATATTGCGAACCATGCGATGCGATTCATGCCCCAGTCTCTTGCCTTGCAGTCGTCGGCTGACGCTGCTGCCCGTGCGCGGGCAAAACTGATTTTTCCCCTCTTTGTTTGTCTATTCGCAGGTTGCCTGAGGCGGCATTCAGTTGCCTTACGCGGTTGCGATCCGCAGTAGCGTCCGGTGATCCATGGAGTAAAGCATGAACGATTCGTTGATTATTTTTGATACCACGCTCCGCGACGGGGAGCAAAGTCCCGGCGCGTCGATGACGCGTGAAGAGAAGGTGCGCATTGCCCGGCAACTGGAAAAGATGCGCGTGGATGTGATCGAGGCCGGTTTTCCCTCGGCCAGCAATGGCGATTTCGAGTCGGTCAAGGCCGTCGCCGATACCATCAAGGAAAGTACGGTCTGCGGACTGGCGCGGGCGCTGGAACGGGACATCGCCCGTTGTGGCGAGGCTTTGAGGGGGGCGAACTCTGGGCGTATCCACACTTTCATTGCAACCTCGCCCATCCATATGGAAAAGAAGCTGCGCATGACGCCGGATCAAGTGCTCGCTCAGGCGGTGCAGGCCGTGCAATGGGCACGACAGTGGACTGACAATGTGGAATTTTCGCCGGAAGATGCCGGCCGCTCAGAGCTCGATTTCTTGTGCCGGGTGATCGAGCAGGTGATCAAGGCCGGGGCGCGCACCATCAACATCCCCGATACCGTGGGTTACAACCTGCCGTGGCAGTTTGGCGATCTGATCCGTAATCTGCGTGAGCGTATCCCCAACGCTGATCAGGCCATTTTTTCGGTGCATTGCCACAACGACCTGGGTCTTGCGGTTGCCAACTCGCTGTCCGCCGTGATGAATGGCGCGCGGCAGGTTGAATGCACCATTAACGGGTTGGGGGAACGCGCTGGCAATGCGGCTCTGGAAGAGGTGGCGATGGCCGTGCGGACCCGTCAGGATATGTTCGGTTGCGACACGCGGATTGATACCACGCAGATTGTCCCGGCCTCGCGCCTAGTGGCTTCCATCACCGGTTTTGCGGTGCAACCAAACAAGGCCCTCGTCGGCGCCAATGCTTTTGCGCACGAGTCCGGCATCCATCAGGACGGGGTCCTTAAGCACCGCGAGACCTACGAGATCATGCGCGCCGAGGATGTGGGCTGGACGGCCAATCGCATGGTACTGGGCAAACACTCTGGGCGTAATGCTTTCAAGAGTCGGCTGAAGGAGTTAGGGGTTGAACTTAACTCCGAGGAGGCCCTCAACACGGCCTTTGCCCGCTTTAAGGATCTGGCAGACAAGAAGCACGAGATCTTCGACGAGGATCTGCAAGCCCTGGTTTCAGACGAAGCGGCGGCTGATCACGAAGAGCGCTTCCATCTGTTGTCCCTGCGCGTCTGTTCCGAGACCGGCGAGACCCCGCATGCCGTGCTGGTATTGACCGACAACGGAGTCGAGCATCGCGCTGAAGCCGACGGCAGCGGTCCGGTCGATGCGGCTTTCTGCGCGATAGAGACGGTCGTTGCCTCACAGACTGACTTGTTGCTGTACTCGGTCAACAATATCACCAGCGGGACGGACTCCCAAGGGGAGGTTACGGTGCGCCTGAACAAGGCCGGTCGTATTGTCAATGGCCAAGGCGCTGACACGGACATCGTCATCGCTTCGGTCAAGGCCTATATCAATGCCCTCAATAAGTTGATGGGCGGAGAGATTCGCCACCATCCGCAGACCCCGCACGCTGTCTGATCGGCGCAGACGCCTTCGGGCGACGACAAAAAGGGCGACCATGGGTCGCCCTTTTTTTGGGTGCCGGCGGAGGACCGCCGGGGCTGGCCGGGATCAGCCGTTCAGGCGGGGAAGTTCTCCCTCGCTCTCAACAAGATCTTGCGGCAATTTGTAGAACCACATCTGGCGCATGGAGGTGATCCACATGATGGTGAAGGCCACTCCATACAGCGCACCTCCGATAATCACGGCCCAGGCGAAACCGGTCCAGATCTTGGTTAGGTACCAGGCGGCTACGTCCACGATCAGCGACAGGAAGGGCGTTGCCAGGACGACGCACTTGAACCAGGCTGGGCGTACATAGGCATGGGTATAAATAAAGCCAATGATGAAGAAAATGAAGGTGATCGAGAACAGGTGAATATGCGATACCCGGACCAAGGTCACAATGTTCATGCCGGTGTCCTTGGCGGTGACTTTTCCGACTGCATCAAAGGTCCGAAGATCAGGCAAGTGCGGGTTGGCATCCGGTTGGTGACAGGCGACGCAATGCTCCTGAAGGATCGGGGCGATGGTGCTGTCATAGCCTTCTTGCGCAGCGCCATTGTGCAACCAAGTGAAGATGAGCTCACGCTTTTCGGCCGGCAGCATATCGGCCATCGGCCCGCGCAGAGCGGTTTCCAGCTTGGTGCCGTCCGGGTTGCCGCTGTAGGAGATCACCAGATCTTTGGCCGTCAACATCGGATTGCCGTCCTTGCCTGCGTGCGATTCCCAGACCTGAATCATGGCCATGAGATAGCCGGTTCCGAAGACCAGCAAAACCATGGAAAACAGCACGCGCAGCGACATGGGGAGATACTGGAAATGCAAGAAGCGTGATTTCATGATGGTCAAGACTCCGAGTTGATGATCAGCGAATGTTAATAGAGGATGCTTATATCGTCAATCAAAGGGAATACCTACAAGGGGGGATGATTGATGCATGTCAAATTTTCCGGGGCGATGGTTAAGCCGCCGAATTAGGACGGTGCTTGCGGAGAAAGCGGGCGATGCTGGCAAACAGGCCGAGCGCCAGCATCAGTTCTAGGCCGGCAAGGTATTGAGCGGGGCCGGTGTCGACATAGAGACGCAGGCTTCCCTCTAAGACATAGAGCCAGATCAGCAGGGCTAACCACTGATAGGCCTTGCGGCGCCCGTGCAGAATGCCGAACAGCGGCAAGAGCAGGGGAAGAGTCTTTAGCACCAGCCACGAACCTTGGGGTCGTAAGGGTGCGAGCCAGAGTTCCCAGGCGAGACAGAGAAGGGTCAGCGCAATGAGAAGGATTGCACTGGTGGTTTGGGCTGTACTCGGCTGCATAAGTTTATTTTGAGTGGTACGGGGCGGTGTTGTTCGGACCCTGCCAGGCCTCGGGATCTATCCAGTGGATGCGCCCGAAACCGCCGATCCAGCGGACCTTGAGCGGGCGAATGCGCCAGAAGCGAAAGTCGTGCATGGCAAAATAGTCAGCGGCCTGCGGGAAGCGGTGCAGATAGGTTGAGCGCAACGCCGCCTTGTCGTCTGCGGCGAGCATCGCGGCATGGCCGATGACGGTGATGCGGCCGGTGGACTGCATATCCTCCGCAAAGGGCTGTAGGATCAGCGAGCAGCGAGGATCCGCTTGTAGGTTGCGGCTGTGCTCAGCGAGGTCCGAGATGAGGATGATGGGATTGCCCTCAGGGTCGAGGATGAAGGGCGAGACCGAGCCAAACGGAAAACCCTCCAGTCGCTTCGACAGCGTGGACAGCACGCCGTGCTGGCAGTCGCAGGCGAATGCGCGGGCCTCTTGCGCGGGTGAAGGCCCGGCCTCGGCGCCGGTATTTTGTTGGCTCATGCCAGCTTCAGCGCGGTTTCGGCCAGGCGGCGGCCCAGCGCGAAAGCGAGTTTGCGCTCGTCTTCGGTGACCGGTTCTTCGCCCGTTGGCCCGGATAGATGTGATGCACCATAGGGTGTACCTCCAGAGCGAGTGCTTGCTAACTCGGGGTTGGAATAGGGCAGACCGAGAATCATCATGCCGTGATGCAGGAGAGGCAACATCATTGCGGTTAGGGTGGTTTCCTGACCACCGTGGAGCGAGGCGGACGAAGTGAATAGGGCGGCGGGCTTGCCGATCAGCGCCCCCTTCATCCACAGCGGGGTGGTGCCATCGATGAAATGTTTCAGAGCTGCGGCCATGTTGCCGAAGTGAGTCGGTGAACCCAGCGCTAGGCCGGCACATTCCTCCAAGTCCGCTAAGGTGGCGTAGGGAGCTCCCGCATCGGGTACCGGTTTGCCGGGCGCATCAACCTCGGTCGCGACGCGCGGCACGGTGCGTAACCGGGCTTGACAGCCGGACACGGACTCCACGCCGCGGGCAATCTGGCGTGCCAACTGTTGCACGCTGCCGTGCGAGGAGTAATACAGAATCAGGATTTCGGACATGGGTTGGAGTCGCCAAGTTTGAGTGGAGGGGATGCTACCCGAGCATGGCCTCGCGATACAATGCCGAACTTCCTACAGGATGAGTTGGTATGAATCTACATGAATTTCAGGCCAAGGCCGTTTTGCGCGACTTTGGAATCGCTACGCCGCGTGGCATGACGGTCGCTGAGCCTGGCCATTGCGCAGCGGCGGCCGCTGAACTGGGCGGTGAGGCTTGGGTCATTAAGGCGCAAGTGCACGCCGGGGGGCGTGGAAAGGCGGGCGGTGTCAAATTGTGTCGTTCGGTTGCGGAACTTCAAGCGGCTGCGCAGACCTTGCTGGGAAGCCGTCTGGTGACCTACCAAAACGCACCCGACGGGCAACCGGTCGGCGTGCTGCTGATCGAAGAAACCCTGCCCATCGCCCGCGAACTCTATTTGAGCATCACCATCGACCGTACCACGGAGTGCATCGGTCTCGTGGCCTCGGCGGCGGGCGGCATGGAGATTGAGACGGTGGCACAGTCGACACCGGAAAAGATTTTGCGTGCAGCGGTCAATCCGGTCACAGGCCTGATGGATTACCAGGCGCGCGACATGGCTTTTGGCTTGGGCTTGTCCGGAGAACACATTGGGGCCGGGGTGAAATTGCTGAAGGCCTGCTATCGGCTCTTTGTTGAACGCGACTTGAGCCTCTTGGAAATCAACCCGCTGGTGGTGACGACGGATGGCCGTCTCGTCCCGCTCGACTGCAAGATGACGGTGGACGATAACGCCTTGTATCGGCAAAAGGCCCTAGCCGAGATGAACGACTTGAGCCAACTCGACCCCAAGGAGGCCGAGGCGCATGCGCACCATGTCAATTACATCGCGCTCAACGGCACGATCGGCTGCATGGTCACCGGCGCGGGTCGGGCGATGGCGACTATGGACTTGATTCAATTGTCCGGCGGTCGGCCGGCCAACTTTCTCGATGTTGGGGGTGGCGCCACGGCCGACTCGGTGGCTGAGGCCTTTCGCATCATCCTTGCCGATTCCCATGTCAAGGCCGTGCTGATCAATATCTTCGGCGGCTTTGCCATTGGCGTGTTGCAGCACGGCCTGAGCGCCGGCCAGGCAGCTGACACCTATATCTTGCTGGCTGTGGGCGACGCTCTGGTGGCCCAGGTACCGGGTCTGCTGATCTCGGTGGCCGCCGCCATGGTGGTCTCACGGGTCGGCAAAGAGCAGGATTTGGGGCGCCAGATCGTGGCGCAAATGCTGGTATCGCCAAAGGTGCTGGGCATCACGGCAAGCATCATGGGGGTGCTCGGTGTGATACCCGGCATGCCGCATGTGGTGTTCCTGGGCATTGCCCTGGTGCTGGGCTATGGTGCCTGGGCGATAGCCCACCAGCCAGCAGCGCCAGACCCCGCTGCACTGGCCGCCGCCAGCGGCCCGGCCATCGGTAACGGGCCCGAGGGCGACGCTTCCTGGGACGACCTGCAGCCGGTCGATCAGCTTGGGCTAGAGCTGGGTTACCGGCTGATTTCATTGGTGGACAAGGGTCGCCAGGGGGATCTGCTGACCCGCATCAAGGGTGTGCGGCGCAAGTTCGCCCAAGAAGTAGGATTTTTGCCGCCACCAGTGCATGTGCGCGACAACC
>SXTL01000066.1 GCA_005790965.1 Burkholderiales bacterium
TTAATGAGCGAGATGCGCATGTTTTCACGCGTCAGACGCATATTCTCCAGCGCCATGCCCAGGTGCTCGGAGATGGAGTTGAAAAGGAAACGAACATCTTTTGCGATGACCTGGTCCTGCTCCATGAACAGGTTATACACCCCTAGCACCTTGCCTTTGTGGCGCAAGGGAATGGCGAGAATATGCGCGCAGTCCTGCTGCAGGTAGGCGTGACGAACCTGTTTCTGGCAAACCGTCATCACCCGATCTTCCTCGGGGATCAAGGAGCTGACCGCCTTGCCGCACACGCCACAACCGAGCGGTACAAAGCGTTCCCGTTCCAACACCTGGTCCGAAAGGTTGATGGAACCAGCCAGACGCAAATGCCCACCATCGGCCGTCAGAACCCGCACCGCCCCCGCACGGGCTCCCGAAATACGCACCATGATGCCCAGAAAACGGGTCAGCATCTGCTCGATGTTGGCGTCGGAACTCATGTTACTGGCGATCTCAGCCAGTACCTCAGCCACCGGCAAGGGTGAGGTCAACGGGGCGGCTGGTGCCGCCTCGCTTGCGGTCGGCTTATTGGGGATTGTGGATTTGCGAACCATGCCGGGAGCAGTGTAAGAAATCAATCAAGACGCGCTGTCTTGCCGGGCCGACGCAGCGGTGGATTGGTGGCCAAATAACGCGACAGGCCCGCTACGATGGCCGTCGCAATCCGCTCCTGATGCGCCTCGTCGGTCAACTTGCGTTCCTCCTCGGGGTTTGAGATGAAGGCCGTTTCAATCAGGATGGAGGGAATATCCGGCGCCTTAAGGACGGCAAAGCTGGCATTTTCAACCACAGCCTTGTGCAAATCGTTGATGCCACCAATCTCTTCAAGGACCCGCGAGGCCAATTTCTGGCTATCGAGAATCTGGGCATCCGTCGACATATCCAAGATCGATTTACGCACATAAATGTCCTTGACATCAATTCGCACACCCCCGATCAAGTCGGCGTCATTTTCTCGCTTGGCCAACCAGCGCGCCGCCGCCGACGAGCCGCCTTTTTCCGACAGCACAAAAACCGACGACCCCTTGGCACTCGCCTTGTAGAAGGCGTCGGCGTGAATGGAAACAAAAAGGTCCGCGTGGGCACGACGCGCCTTGTTGACCCGCTCGTGCAGGGGGATGAAGTAATCGCCCTCGCGAATCATGACCGCACGCATGGTATCGGTCTGCTCAATCTGGGCCCGAACCCGGCGGGCTATCGAGAGGGTCACCGTCTTTTCCAAAGTGCCGCGCGCCCCGCGCGCACCAGGGTCCTCACCGCCATGCCCGGCGTCAATGGCAATGGTCACCAGACGACGGACTTCTGGGACGGGGGCAGGAATGGGCGTGGCGACCGGCCCGGCCGGCAGCACGGGCTCCAGACGGGCGTCCCCTTTCAAATCAATGACGACTCGGTGAGCATAGTCCCCCGCTGGTTTAAGCGGAAACACCTCAACCCGCGCCGCCGTTTTCAACTCAATCACCAAACGGGTGACATTGGGACGATTCAGACCCACCCGCAACGACGCGATGTAGGGATCCTGCGGGGTCAGGCGCGTCGCGATATCAGTCAAGGCACCGTCCGGCAGAACCCCTTCCAGATCGATCACCAACCGCTCAGGCCCTTTCAGGCTGAAGTGCTGATAGGCCGGCGCCTCAGCAAACTCCAAAACGAGGCGCGACGAGTCAGGTGAAGGCTGTATACGCACCGCCCGGGCCGACTGCGCCAAGGTCCCGGCCCAGCCCGAGCGCGCGTACCCCATGGCCAGCACCAGGGCCAGCGGGGCCTTCAACCGCCAGTAGCGAGCATCGCGAGACATTGTTTACCGCTCGGGGTATGGGGCAAAAGCGTCGCCTGTCGCCCGGCCCCCTGATCGACGATAGCGAGGCGCACCGTCACATCGGCGCGCGGCAGACAACCCGCCGCCTTTTGCGGCCATTCCACCAGACACACACTGTCGCGGTTGAAGTGTTCGCGGAAACCTGCATCCAGCCATTCTTCAGGGTCCTCAAAACGATATAAATCAAAGTGATACAGATTAAACCTCAAAACAGAGTAATGTTCAAGCAAGGTAAAGGTCGGGCTCTTCACCCGTCCCTGGTAACCTAGAGCCCGCAACAAACCCCGCACCAAGGTGGTCTTGCCGGCCCCTAAGTCACCCAGCAATTCGATATAAAGTCCAGGCTGCAAGGCCCTGGCCAAGCGAGCCCCCAAGGCCAGGGTCGCGGCCTCATCCGGCAAGTGCAATTCCAGCGTCCCCGAAGGAAGGCTATCATCGTCCTCATGTTGCAACACCCTTTGCACCCTGACACTCCTCTATCTGAACCGGAACTCAAACACGCCATTCGTCGTTGGGGGGCTGAACTGGGCTTCGCGTCCGTCCGTTTTGCGCCCCTCGACCTGTCTGACGCGGAACCGGGCCTGCAAGCCTGGCTAAACGCGGGCTACCACGGCGGCATGGATTATATGGCCCGACACGGCCTCCTGCGTGCGCGGCCCACGGAATTAGTGCCCGGAACACAGAGCCTCATCAGCGTCCGTCTCAATTATTTAGCCGAGGACATCAATACCGGCGCGGCTCAAGCGCTCCTCGCCGACCCGGACCGCGCCTATGTTTCGCGCTACGCCCTGGGGCGCGATTATCACAAGCTGCTGCGCAATCGCTTGCAAAAATTAGCCGACCGGATTGAGGCCGAAATCGGCCCCTTCGCATATCGCGCCTTCACTGACAGCGCCCCCCTCCTGGAAGTCGAACTTGCCGCCCGCGCCGGCAGCGGCTGGCGCGGTAAGCACAGCCTGCTCCTGACCCGGTCCGGCTCCTGGTATTTTCTCGGCGAGTTATTAACCAACCTGCCTCTGTCTCCCGATATCCCTGAAGAGCCGGAGCATTGCGGCACCTGCACCGCCTGCCTTTCGGTCTGCCCAACCGGCGCCATTGTCGCCCCCTATCAGGTCGATGCGCGGCGCTGCATCTCCGATCTAACCATCGAACATGCCGGTGCGATCCCCATCGAATTGCGCCCCTTGCTCGGCAACCGCAACTACGGCTGCGACGATTGCCAGCTGGCCTGCCCCTGGAACGCCTTCGCGAGGCCCAGCCGCGAGGCCGATTTCCAGCCCCGCAATGGCCTCGACAACGCGCGTCTAATCGACCTGTTTGCGTGGACCGAGGCCGAATTCGATGCCCGGCTGGCCGGTTCCGCCATTCGCCGTATCGGCTGGGAGCGCTGGCTGCGCAATATCGCCGTCGCCCTTGGCAATCAGAGGGATGCCAGTCCTGCCACGCACGCCGCGCTCAAAGCCCGGCGTGATCACCCCTCAGCCCTGGTGCGCGACCATGTAGAATGGGCCCTGCGACGACTGACCGAACTCCCCAAGCCATGACCGCCACTCTTGACCCCCGCAGCCCCATTGGCGTATTCGACTCCGGCGTCGGCGGCCTAACCGTCGTGCGCGCCCTGATGGAGCGCCTGCCGTTTGAAAACATCGTCTATTTCGGCGACACGGCGCGCGTCCCTTATGGCGTCAAATCCCCCGAAACGATTGCTCATTACACCACGCAGATCGCCGAGTTTCTTCTGGAGCGTCAGGTCAAACTGCTCATCATTGCCTGCAACACCATGGCCTCCGTCGCCGCCCAAGCCGTGCATGATCTGTCCGACACTCCCGTCCTGGATGTCATCGAAGCTGGCGCACACGCGGCGCTGACCGCCACACACAATCACAAGATCGGCGTTATCGGCACACCCACCACCATTAACAGCAACGCCTATACGCGCGCCATCCATAGCGGCAAAGAACCTATCCGCCTCTATGCTCAGGCCTGCGCCCTGTTTGTGCCGCTCGTCGAGGAAGGCTGGCTGGATCACCCGGTCACCCGTCTCGCCGCTCAGGAATACCTCAAACCGCTCCTGACCGAGGGCATCGACAGCCTCGTTCTCGGCTGTACTCATTACCCGTTGCTCAAGCCCCTATTACAGGAAGTCGCCGGCCCCAGTGTCGCCCTCGTCGATTCAGCCGATGCCATGGCTGAGCAAACCGCCCGGCTGCTTGCCGACCGAAGCCTCGCCAACCCAGATCGCAACTCGCCGCATTATGATTTTTATGTCACCGATGTCCCCCTGCGCTTTCAAACCATCGGCGAACGCTTTCTTGGCCGCACCCTGCCTCATGTACACTTAATCAAGTGGTAATCCCCTTCTCTATTGACGGGATTCCCCAAGGCCGGTATGTTCCCGCTCCGTGATCATCACAATCACGCGTAACAAAGATATTGTGACCAACGATTGAACCCCTTATCTAACTGGAGATTCTTATGAAACTGTTCACCGCTTTGCTGGCCGCTGGCTTTGCCGTCATGGCTGCTCCCGCTTCTGCTGACATCTTTGCCGAAAACGGCTGCATTGGCTGCCATGACGCCGCCAAGAAAAAGATGGGCCCGACCTGGAAAGAAGTCGCCGCCAAGCGCGCCGGTGACAAGGCAACCGTTGTAGCCGCCATCAAGAATGGCGCCAAGGGCAACTACGGCAAGATCCCGATGCCGCCGCAACCGAAGGCCGCTGCCCAAGCTGAAGCTTTGGCTGACGCCATCATGGCCGTCAAGTAAGTCTCTGCTTCCCATTAAAAACGCGGGCTGTAGCCCGCGTTTTTATTTGCCAGTTGGCTTTTCGCTGCCGGTCGGCTTTTCGCTCGATCGAAGCCTGTAGCCGCAAAGACGCCCCAAAAAGTCTGTCATTCCCGTGCCAAGCCGGCCCCCGCAGAAACACGAAGAGGGACCCCCGCCTGCATTTCATTTGAGCCCGGCTTTGCGGCGACGACAAAGAGCATTCTTGGTGACCACTCCGCGTCGCTCAACCCACCCAGCGCCGGGCGTTACGGAACAGCCGCAACCACGGACCGTCTTCTTGCCAATCGTCCGGCCGCCAGGAATGCTGAATGGCGCGGAACACCCGCTCAGGGTGCGGCATCATGACGGTGAAACGGCCATCCGGGGTGGTCACAGCGGTGATGCCGCCAGGCGAACCGTTGGGGTTAGCCGGGAACTGCTCAGTGGCGCGGCCCTGGTTGTTGATATAACGCAGGCTGGTCAAGACGCGTTTTTGCTGCACCGATGAATCAAACACCGCACGGCCTTCGCCGTGTGCCACAACAATCGGCAACTTTGAGCCAGCCATGCCATCGAACAGGATGGACGGCGTCTGCAGTGCCTCGACCATAACAAAACGGGCCTCAAATTGTTCCGACAGGTTGCGCTCAAAGCGCGGCCAGTCTTGTGCGCCGGGGATAATGCCTTTCAAGCGGCTCATCATCTGGCAGCCATTGCACACGCCCAACGCGAAACTGTCGCTTCGGTTGAAAAAGGCCTCGAAGGCGTCACGCGCGCGGGCCGAATGCAAAATCGACGCGGCCCAGCCACCGCCAGCGCCCAGGACATCACCATAAGAAAAACCACCACACGCCACCAAGCCCCTGAAACCGGACAAATCCAAGCGTCCGCTCAGGATATCGCTCATGTGGACATCGACGGGGGCAAAGCCGGCACGATCAAAGGCAGCCGCCATTTCTACCTCGCCGTTCACGCCTTGTTCACGCAGGATGGCCACCTTGGGCTGCGCCTTCTTGCGCTTAATGTACGGCGCAGCGATGTTGTCGTTCAGGTCGAAACTAAGCTTGACGGACAGGCCCGGATCACGGGCTTGCAAGGTCTCAAAGGTCTGCCGCGTGCAGTCGGGGTTATCACGCAAGTGCTGCATGCGCAGACTGGTGGCACTCCAAGCGGTTTGCAGATCAACACGCGCTTCGTCGAGCACGGCTAGGCCCTCGCGCAGTACGCGAATCCGATCTTTGCGGTTGAGGGTTCCAATCACAAACAACTCATCGCGCAAACCCGCGTCTATGCAGGCATCAATGACCCGGCCGGTATCGCTGCGCCGCACCTGCAAGACCGCACCCAGCTCTTCATTAAACAGGATGTTAAAGAGACGACTGGTGTAAGGCTCTTGCGGCTCCGGGGTATCGGCCAAGGCCTCGGCGATGTCATCGTGAAACCGTTTGTAACGCAGCTCGTCCATATCAATATCGATGCCGCAATGACCGGCGAAGGCCATTTCGCACCGGGTAGCGAACAGGCCGCCATCGGACCGGTCGTGATAGGCAAGCAACACATTTTGTTTCTTAAGCTGCTGGATAAGCGCAAAAAAAGCTTTGATTTGCGGGGCGGAAACCACATCCGGGGCGGCATCACCCAGCGCGCTATAACACTGGGCGAGGATCGAGCCGCCCAGACGGTTATGACCTTGGCCCAGATCAATCAGCAACAAGTCGGTCGGGCCGCAATCGGTGCGCAGTTGCGGGGTCAGAGTGCGCCGTGCATCCGGCGTCGGGGCGAAAGCAGTCACAATCAGCGACAACGGCGACACCACCGCCTTGTGAGTCTTGCCATCGGTCCAGCGACTTTGCATGGACATCGAATCCTTGCCAACCGGGATACTGATGCCCAGCTCAGGGCAAAGCTCCTTAGCCACGGCCCGCACCGTGTCAAACAAGGCAGCGTCTTCACCAGGGTGGCCAGCGGGCGCCATCCAGTTGGCTGACAGGCGCAGGTCAGAAATATCCGTGACCGTCGCTGCGGCCAGATTGGTGATCGCCTCGGCCACGGCCATGCGGCCCGAAGCCTCCGGGTTGATTAGCGCCAACGGCGTGCGCTCGCCCATGGCCATAACCTCGCCCTTTTCAGTGTCATAGGCCAAGGTCGTGACGGCACAGTCGGCCACCGGGATCTGCCACGGGCCGACAAACTGGTCGCGCGCCGTGTAACCGCCAACGGTCCGGTCACCAATGGTAATGAGGAAGGTCTTGTCGGCCACCGTGGGATGGCCGATAACGCGATAAGCCGCCTCGCGCAGATCCAGCCCTGCAGCGTGGAAGGGCGTCAGCACCGGCGCGACATGGCTCACCTCGCGCAGCATTTTGGGCGGCTTGCCGAGCAACACCTCCATCGGCATATCGACCGGGCTATTCTTGAAGTGTGCATCGGTTACCTGCAACTGGCCGTCCGCGGTCGCCTCGCCCACCACCGCAAACGGACAGCGTTCGCGTTCACATAGAGCCGCAAAACGCGGGAGATCGGCCGGGGCAATGGCCAGTACATAACGCTCCTGAGCCTCGTTACACCAAATTTCCTTGGGCGCCATGCCCGGCTCCTCGGACGGCACCTGCCGTAATTCAAACCGTGCGCCCAAACCTGCACCATGCGCCAGTTCCGGCATGGCATTGGACAAACCACCCGCGCCGACATCGTGAATGGAACGGATCGGGTTTTGCGCGCCCAACTGCCAGCAGCGGTCAATGACCTCTTGCACGCGGCGTTGAATCTCCGGGTTGCCACGCTGCACCGAATCAAAATCCAGCGCCTCGGCATTCGCACCCGAACCCATACTGGAGGCCGCGCCACCACCCAAACCAATCAGCAAGCCGGGGCCACCCAACTGAATCAGCAGCGTACCGGCAGAGAAAATCTCCTTATCGACATCGTCAGCGCGGATATTGCCCACGCCGCCGGCCAGCATGATCGGCTTGTGATACCCGCGCACCTGACCGTCCGGGGTTTGCAACTCGAAGCTGCGGAAATAGCCGGCCAGACAGGGGCGGCCAAATTCGTTGTTGAAAGCGGCCGCACCCAACGGCCCTTCAAGCATGATGTCGAGCGCCGAAACGATGCGGTCTGGCTTGCCATAGGCCATCTCCCACGGTTGGCGGGCATGGGGCAAATTAAGGTTTGACACCGAAAAACCGCATAGCCCGGCCTTGGGTTTGGAGCCGCGTCCGGTCGCACCCTCGTCGCGAATCTCGCCGCAGGAGCCGGTGGCCGCACCCGGAAACGGCGCGATGGCGGTGGGATGGTTGTGCGTTTCCACCTTCATCAGAATGTGGATCGGTTCCTGATGAGCCCGATAAACACCATCGGCATCCGGGTAAAAACGGCCCGCGGTATAGCCCTCAATCACCGAGGCGTTGTCGGAATAGGCCGACAGCGTGCCCTGCGGACGCACCGCGTGAGTGTGACGCACCATGCCAAACAAGGACTCATTTTGTTGCTTGCCATCAATGACCCAGTCAGCATTAAAGATCTTGTGGCGGCAGTGTTCCGAGTTGGCCTGCGCAAACATCATCAGCTCAACAGCGGTCGGAGTGCGCTTCACCTTTTTGAAGTTGGCGACCAGATAGTCGATCTCGTCTTCGGACAAGGCCAGACCCAGGCTCAGGTTGGCCTTAACAAGAGCAGCCTTGCCGCCCTTGAGAATATCGACGCGCTCCAGTGGCCTGGGCGGCTGGTGCGAGAACAACCGGGTGGCCTCGCGTTCGTCGTCAAGCACGCTTTCGGTCATGCGGTCGTGGAGCGCCGCGAGCACTTGGGCACGCTGCTTCGGACGAAGTTTGCCTTCCAGGCGCCAGGCCACACTGTGTTCAATACGATTAACCGCCGTCAGGCCACAATTGCGGGCGATATCCGTTGCCTTGGATGACCACGGCGACACCGTGCCGATGCGCGGGGTAACCAGCAATGATTTTTTATTGGGCGTGTGCTGTTGGGCATGGAGCAACTCGCAGAGGAAGGCGTGATCGGCCTCAGCCAA
>SXTL01000067.1 GCA_005790965.1 Burkholderiales bacterium
CGCATCGTTCTGGGCATCACGGGGGGTGTCGCTGCCTATAAAGCGGCCGAACTGGCGCGTCTACTGGTCAAGGCTGACTACAGGGTCGATTGCGTACTGACCGAGGCGGCGAGCCATTTCATCGGTTCGGCTACCCTGCAGGCCATTACTGGTCGCCCGGTGTATCAGAATCTTTGGGACGCACGGGTCGCCAATGGGATGCCGCACATTGAATTGGGGCGTAACACGGCCGCCATTTTAATTGCGCCGACCTCGGCTGATTTCATGGCCAAGCTGGTTCATGGTCGGGCCGATGACCTGCTCTCCACCCTGTGCCTAGCCCGCACCTGTCCGCTGCTCATTGCCCCCGCCATGAACCGGCAGATGTGGGAACATCCCGCCACCCAGCGTAACGCTGTGCAACTGACCGCCGATGGTGTCACCCTGCTCGGCCCGGCGGTTGGTGAACAAGCTTGCGGCGAGACCGGCCTAGGCCGGATGCTCGAGCCCGATGCGCTGTTCGCCGCCCTCACGGCCTTCCTGCAACCCAAGTCACTCGCGGGGCGCCGCGTGCTCATTACCGCCGGCCCGACCTTTGAACCCATTGATCCCGTACGCGGCCTCACCAACACCAGCTCCGGCAAAATGGGCTACGCAATCGCCGCCGCCGCCCACGCCGCCGGCGCAGTCGTCACCCTCGTCTCCGGGCCGACCGCCCTGCCCACGCCTTGGGGCGTAACCCGGGTGGATGTCCTCCAAGCGACGGAGATGCTGTCTGCCGTGGAGCAGCGCGCCGCCGCTTGCGACCTGTTTATCGCCGTGGCCGCCGTTGCTGACTATCGACCGGCCGCCCCCTCCGCCAACAAGCTCAAAAAGACCGGCGGCGCCCAGGCGCTGGAACTGATCGAAAATCCCGATATCCTCGCCCGCGTTGCCAGTCTGCCCAACGCGCCCTTCTGCGTTGGTTTTGCCGCCGAAACGGACGCGGTCCTGGAACACGCCACCGCTAAACGGCTTAAAAAGGGTATTCCCCTTATCATCGCCAATCGCGCTCAAGACACGCTCGGTGCCGACACGGCCGCGGTCACCCTGATCGATGCCGTTGGTCAGCATCCCCTCGCCGCGGCCCCCAAAACCGAGATTGCCCGGCAGATCATCGCCCACATCGCCCAACACCTCCAATAACACACCCATTTCACAGCCATCTCTCACCCACCTCAGCCAAGCCCATGCATGTCGACCTGAAAATTCTTGATCCCCGCGTCAGCGAACAACTCCCCGCCTACGCCACCCCCGGCAGCGCCGGCCTGGACCTGCGTGCCTGTCTGGATGCCGCCATCACCTTGAAGCCGGGTGAGACGCAACTCATCCCCACCGGGCTAGCCATCCATCTTGCCGATCCCGGCTATGCCGCCGTCATCCTGCCGCGCTCCGGCCTAGGGCATAAACATGGCATCGTGCTCGGTAACCTAGTTGGTTTGATCGACTCCGACTATCAGGGCCAGCTCATGGTCTCGCTGTGGAACCGTGGGCAAACCGAGTTCGTGGTGCAACCCTTTGAACGCATGGCACAACTAGTCATCGTCCCCGTTGTGCAGGCTGAGTTCCGCGTCGTTGCAGACTTTGCCGAAAGCGACCGGGGAGCGGGTGGTTTCGGCAGCACCGGAAAACTTTAATTTCGCTTCGACTTCACCATGCGCAGCGGCACCGTGATGATGATTGCTGGCTGGCTGTTGCTTGCCGCGCTGATCGCTTGGGTCGTGCAAGGGCGACTGAATCCGAATGCGGATCTGCTGATGACCGATGGCGTCGCTACCGAGGTAACCCTTAAGCGCGGCCTCGACGGCCATTATTCCGCGCCGGGTTTAATTAACGGCCAGCGCGTTGAATTTCTCGTCGATACTGGGGCCAGCGTAGTCGCCATTCCGACGCCAATTGCGCAACGGCTGAACCTGCCGTTAGGGACGGCCAGCTTGGCGCACACGGCGAACGGGACCGTACAGGCCTACAACACCCGGTTGGCTCAGGTCACCCTGGGGGGAATCACAGCCCAAAATGTGGCCGGTAGCGTGCTCCCGTCGATGGCCAACGGCGATGCGGTATTGCTCGGCATGAGTTTTTTGGCGCGCTTTGATATCCGCATGGCCGGTGATGAAATGCACCTGACCCCGCGCGGCCTGCAACCGTAAGCAAACCCCTCCCGCAACGGCGGCCCAGCCCTCGGCGTCGCTGATGGCAAGGCCTGGAGCAGCGGATTTCCGCCAGCACCCAGAGCCACCCGAACGCAGCCGCAAGTGTTTAGTCAAGCGCCTTTAACACTGTTCCCACGGCAGGTTGTCATATCGCCAACCGTTACGGGTGGAGCGATGATGGTTTTCGTCCAATTCGCCCTCAAAGCCGTGGGTCACATTGTAAATATCGGTCATGCCGTTTTGTTCGAGAAACGCGCCGGCCTCGCGTGAGCGGTTTCCGGAACGGCAGAGTAAGACCACCGGGCGATTGATCGAACTGGCAACACGGACATCGCCGAGAAAACGGGGATTGAGATCCCAGTTTTCACCCTCGTACCACGGGATCAAAACCGCCCCTACGGGATGTCCCACAAACAAAAATTCCCACTCCGAGCGGCAATCGACGAATACGGCGTCAGGATTGGCCTGTAAAAAAGCGTAAGTTTCCTTGGGGGTCATGTGCTGCATCTTCATCTCCTCGATTGACCCATGGCGTTTTGCTTTCATAGGCCACGGTGTCGCAATGTTACAATGCCGAGCCGCATTGCACCTACTCGTCTGCGATCTCTTTGATGAATCCGCGTAGCCCATTACTCATCACTCAAGCCGCCCGCCGCATCCTGATCCTGGATGGCGCGATGGGTACCATGATCCAGCGCTACAAATTAAGCGAAGCAGATTATCGCGGCTCGCGTTTTGCCGACTGGCCGCAAGATGTGAAGGGCAATAACGACCTGCTGTTGCTGACCCAGCCGCAGATCATCCAAGAAATTCAGCGCCAATATCTGGAGGCCGGCGCGGATATTCTGGAAACCAACACCTTCAATGCCAACAGCATTTCCATGGCCGATTACGGCATGGAGTCGCTGGTCCACGAATTGAATAAGGAAGGCGC
>SXTL01000068.1 GCA_005790965.1 Burkholderiales bacterium
GACCAAAAAAAAAAAGATTTTGAGGCTGCTTGCTAAAAACAGTATGTATCTCCTACTATGCCATTCTCCAGGAATGTGGAAAAGGCCCGCTTTGACAAGATGTTGTCCTCACAAGAGGTGGTCACTTTGATCACGGCTATGGGCACAGGCATCGGCAAGGACGATTACAACCCCGCCAAGCTCCGCTACCACCGCATTATTATCATGACCGACGCGGATGTGGACGGTTCTCACAACCGCACCCTGTTGCTCACTTTCTTCAACCGGCAGATGCCCGAACTGCTTGAGCGCGGCCACATCTATATTGCCCAGCCGCCGCTGTACTAGGTCAAGCAAGGTCGACGCGAAAATTACCTCAAGGACGAGCAGGAGTTGCGCCAATATCTGCTGCGCACGGCTTTGGATGGTGCACAGCTAATTCCGAGTACAGGCGCCGAGGCCCTCGAAAAAAGCGCCTTCGAGAAGATTGCGCGCCAGTTTCTGTTAGCGGTCGCGGTGATTGAGCGACTCAGCCGGAGAATGGATATTGATGTTTTGTATGCCTTGCTCAAGCAGCCAAAGCTGGACCTGCTGACAAAAAACGGCGCCGAAACGGGTGCGGCCCGCTTGGCGGCAACTTTGGGCGGCGAGGATATGCAGTGCGCGGCCCGTTTTGACGAGGCCGAAGGGCGCTGGAGCATCGAGATTGAACGAATGCGCCATGGCATTACCCATGTCACAACCCTCGACCCTGATTTTGTCCAAACTGGCGACTACGAGCAAATGGCCCAGACGGCGGAGATTCTTGATGGCCTAATACAGACCGGGGCCGAAATCCGCCGTGGTGACGCCTCTGCTGCCATTCGCGAGTTCAAGGACGCCCTGGATTGGCTGTTGGTCGAGGCCAAGCGCGGTCTGGGTATTCAGCGCTACAAAGGTTTGGGCGAGATGAATCCTGGACAACTCTGGGAAACCACTATGGACCCGAGCGTCCGTCGCCTGCTTCGCGTACAGATCGAGGATGCGATCGCCGCCGACGAGATTTTCACCACTCTGATGGGCGAAGAAGTCGAACCGCGGCGGCGCTTTATTGAGACTAATGCGCTGGGGGTACGGAATCTGGATGTGTGAGGCATTGAAATAGCGATCAGACCAGACCCTATTTCGCTCGCGTTAAATGAAAAAAGGGGCCAGACAGGCCCCTTTTTCTATCGTCCCCAAGCGATCAGAGTTCGGCCGCGTGCTGGGCGAGGTACTCGGCGACCCCGGCGGTGCTGGCCTTCATGCCGGCCTTGCCTTTGTTCCAACCCGCCGGGCAAACTTCGCCATGCTCTTCGAAGAACTGTAGGGCATCGACCATGCGCAGCATTTCGTCGACATTGCGCCCAAGGGGCAGATCGTTGACAACCTGGTGACGAACCAGGCCGGCTGTGTCGATCAGGAAGGAGCCGCGCAGAGCGACGCCCGGGTCCACTTCCAAGTCGTAAGCCTGAGTGACGGCGTGACGGATATCGGCGACCAGCGGATAACCGACTTGGCCAATGCCGCCGTTGTTAATTGGGGTGTTCTTCCAGGCCAGGTGGGTGAAGTGGGAGTCAATGGAGACGCCGATGACCTCTACCCCACGCTGCTTGAAGTCGTTCAGGCGATGGTCGAAGGCGAGCAGCTCGGACGGGCAGACGAAGGTGAAGTCCAGCGGGTAGAAAAAGATCACACCATATTTGCCCTTGAGGTAACTGGACAGGTTGAAGGTTTCGTTGATGCTGTTATCGCCCATGACGGCGATGGCGGTGAAATCGGGTGCTTGCTTGCCAACTAGTACGGCCATGATGAATTTCCTCTCGAGAATTGGTAATGAAACAGAATGCCCACCCCTTAATACACGATAAATTTACTGCAGTATTAGGGGCGGGGAAAGGGGGATCGGTTATTTATTTGTGAATGCGTCCGTCTCAACTGGACTTGCGTGGCTTGGCCGCCGTTTTGGCGGCGGATTTTGTGGCGGATTTGGCGACGGATTTCGGCGCAACTTTGTCAGAGGTCTTTGGCTTAGCCTTGGGGGTCGCTTTTTTTGGGGCGGCGGGCTTATCACCCTTAGCTTCGAGCAGGGCCAAGGCATCTTCGAGGCTGAAGCCGTCTTGGGGACGATCTTTGGGCAAGGAGGCGTTGATCTTGCCGTGCTGTACATAGGGGCCAAAACGGCCCGGCTTGAGCAGAACCGGCTTGCCATCGGCCGGGTGTGTACCCAGTGTGATGCCGCCGGTCGCCGCCTTGCCCGCGCCACGCTTGGGGTCGCGTGGCGGAAATTCAAACACCACCTTGCCCTGTTTAGGATCCCAAGCGAGGAAGGCCTCAAAGGGGCGCCGGGTGCGGGCCGAAACAAAACCGGTCATGAGCTCGGTTTTGCCGGATTCAAGGAGTTTCTGCATTTGCTCCGGCGCAATGATTTGCTGGAGAATGGTTTGTCCACTGCGGAAATCACAGGCCTTCTCGGCGCCTAGACTGCGCTCACAGGCATAGACGCTGCCGACGGGATAGACTTGGGCGGCGCACTTTGGGCAAGGGCCCAATGCGGTCAGACCGGTCAGATCGACGGGTTCATTGCCCTCGCCGGGTTGCGGCTCACCGAAATCAAATTCGGGCTGTTTCTCGTCGTTGAGACGAATCTCGGCATCGAAGGGACGCCCCAGCTTGCTCCGGAAACCGGTCAGCGGGCCGATGCGCCCGGTGCTTAGGAGAGTTTCCATCTCGGCGACTTCAATTTGCCGCCCGGCTACAATCTTCCAGGCGCCCCAGTCACAGGACTGACAGGCGTACTTCTTGTAGTTTTCCTGGATGTGACCGCCACACTTTGGGCACGGAGCGGCCAGGGTGGCAAAGTCGCCGATGATGTCGGCGTCCTGGTGGGCTTTAATTTGGCCGACCATGCGCTCAGTCATGGTGGCGATGTCCTGCATGAAGGTAGAACGCGCGAGCCGACCCTGCTCCATCTCTTTGAGCCGCAGCTCCCAGTCGCCGGTCAGTTCGGGCGAGCAGAGCTCGTCAATCTTCAGGCCACGCAAGGCGATTAGGAGCTGGAAGGCCTTGGTGGTCGGAATTAGCTCCCGGCCCTCGCGGTACAGATATCGCTCGGTGAGGAGGCCTTCGATGATGGCCGCACGCGTCGCAGGAGTGCCCAGACCGCGCCCGGCCATGGCCGCACGCAGGTCTTCGTCGTCGACCATTTTGCCCGCCCCTTCCATGGCGGAAAGGAGCGTGGCCTCGTTGTAGCGGGCTGGGGGGCGGGTTTGGTTGGCCTTTATGGTCACCGTGGTGTTATCAACATTTTCGCCAGGTGCGACCGGAACCAGCGGCGGGCCGTCTTCATCACCTTCGCTGCCCTTGCCATAGACCGAAAGCCAGCCCGGCTGGATGAGGACCTTGCCCTCGGTCTTGAAGGCATCGGCCTGAATGCGGGTGATGCGGCTGGTGACGAGGTACTCGGCGGGCGGATAGAAGATGGCCAGAAAACGCCGGGTGACGAGATCGTACAGCTTGTGTTCGATCTCACTGAGCCCCTTGGGTGGGGTGCCGGTCGGGATGATGGCAAAGTGATCGGAGATCTTGCTATTGTCGAAGATGCGTTTATTTGGACGCACCCAGCCACTCTTGGTGATCTGCTTGGCGAGGGGTGCGTATTCCACTGGCAGGCCCGCCAAGATGGTGCCAATCTGACTGACATAGTCCTCGGGCAGGGCGCGGGCGTCGGTCCGCGGGTAGGTTAGCACCTTATGTTTTTCGTACAGGGCTTGGGCCAGGCTTAGGGTGGTTTTGGCCGAGAAACCAAAACGGCTGTTGGCCTCGCGCTGCAGGCTGGTCAGGTCAAACAATAGAGGTGACATCCGCGTTGAGGGTTTGGTGTCTTCACTCACCACGCCGGTTTGACCCAGGCAGCGATCGTGAATGACCTGAGCACGGTTTTCGTCCCAGAGCCGGGTCGCGCTCGCGTCTTCATCGTCGGATTTTTTGTGGCCTTCGTTGAACCAGCGGCCGGTATAACGGCCAGCCGCGCACGCAAACTCTGCCTCGATTTCCCAATAATCGCGCGCGACAAAGCGGCGGATTTTTTCCTCGCGCTCGACCAGAAGGGTCAGGGTCGGGGTCTGGACCCGCCCCACTGTGGTGAGGTGAAAACCGCCGTTCTTGGAGTTGAAGGCGGTCATCGCCCGGGTGCCGTTGATGCCGACCAGCCAGTCTGACTCGGAACGGCACATGGCCGCATCGCGCAGCCCGTTCAACTCGGCCGCGGGGCGTAGGGTTTGGAAGCCTGCTTGGATGGCCTGTTTGGTCATCGATTGGAGCCAGAGGCGTTCGACCGGTTTCTTGATCGCGCTGTGTTGGACGATATAGCTGAAGATCAGTTCGCCTTCACGCCCCGCGTCGCAGGCATTGATTAGGCCATCGACCTCTTTGCGCTTAGCCAGGCGGGCTAGAAGCTTCAGCCGCGATTCCGTTTTCTCAATGGGCAGGAGGTCAAAATGGGGCGGTATGACGGGCAGGTGAGTGAATGACCACTTCCCGCGTTTGACTTCAAATTCCTCGGGTGCGGCGATCTCGACGAGGTGACCGATGGCCGAGGAGAGAACAAACGCTTCGCTCTCAAAATAATCATCGTGGCGGGTGAAGCCGCCCAAGGCGCGGGCAATGTCAGCCGCTACGGAAGGCTTTTCGGCGATGATAAGTTTTTTGCTCACGGGGCGTGATCTTTGCAAGTGATTGGCGGGGGTGGGCGCGATTAGTGCAGCGTGGGCTGGTAATCATCTTCGCCCCGCACCAGGTCTTCCAGCCACAAGGCATCGCCGGGACCGTGCAAGCGGTTGATGGCCAGAAGGGCAATCCACTTGATCTTCTCTGCGGCAACTTCGGCATCTTCCAGGGCCAGGGCGCGATCAATAATCCATTCCCGGGCGTGGGCCGGCAGAAGACCGGAGGCCTCCAGGAAGAAGAGAAAATCGATCCCCTCGACGGCGAGACGCTGTTGCTCATACGCCGTGTAGCAGCGGGTGGCTTGGCTGTCGGGATAGGGCTCGGCGTCCGAGAGCTGGTTCATTGCCTCCAGCCAGTTGAGGGCGCGGTCGATATCGTCGGCGTCAAATCCCACCGCGCTGAGCTTGCTGGACAGAAGATCGTTATCAGGCGCCCGATCGGTCACCAGATAATTATCGTAGAGGTAGAGGAGGATATCGAACATAGGGGCGACCAATTAGTAGAGGCGCTGGAACCGTCCGCCGGGCAAAGACGCCACGCGACCTTCCAGCTCGTGCGTAAGTAGCATGGCCGATAGGCTATCGACCGTCAAGCCACTGCGTTCTTGGAGTTGGTCCAGGCTGAGCGGGCCGTTGTCCAGCAAGGACAGGAGAGCGCTAGCGGGGGCGGTGTTGGGGTCGGCCAACCCGTTGGTGGTCGAAGGGGTTAAGGGCAGATGCAGTTCCTCGAGGATGTCATTGGCCGATTCGACGAGTTTGGCCCCATCGCGAATCAGGCGGTGACAGCCGCGTACTAAGGGGTTGTGAATTGAACCTGGCAGGGCAAACACCTCGCGGCCCTGCTCGCCGGCTAAGCGAGCCGTGATTAGTGAGCCCGATTCAAGGGCGGCTTCGACGACCAGGACGCCAAGCGACAGCCCGCTGATGATGCGGTTGCGGCGTGGACAGTGGCCCGGGCGCGGCGGTGTTCCGATGGGAAATTCGGACACGAGGGCCCCGCTGAGGGCGAGTTCATGCGCAAGGGCACGGTTCTTGGCGGGATAGACCCGATCTAACCCCGTGCCGACCACGGCAACTCCGCTGCCATTGCCTGTCAACCCGCCGCGATGGGCGGCGGTATCGATGCCATCCGCCAGGCCGCTGACGATGGTGAGCCCGCTTGCAGCGAGCGTCTCGGCAAAGGCCTCGGCATCGCGGCGCCCCTGCACGCTGGCGTTGCGCGAACCAACGATGGCGAGCAGGGGCCGTGACAGCGCGGCGGGGTTGCCTTTGACATACAGCCAGGGCGGCGCACCCGGGACGGCTTGCAGGGCCTCGGGATAGGCAGGGTCGGTGATAGGAATGAGGTGGGCATCTGCGGCGGCCAGCCAGTTCAGGCCGCTTTGCACGGCGGCATCGGCTTCTGTGCTGCGTAGCGCGGCAGCGCGGGCTGGTCCGATGAGAGAGGCGAGGGTGGAGTGGCTGGCCGCACAGACGGTGGCCGCACTGTCAAAGGCGCCCAAAAGGCGTAACACGGCCTCCGGGCCTAGGCCGGGCACCGCTTCCAGACGCAACCAGAATTCACTTTCGGTGTTGACAGGCATTGCATGCGGACTGCCTTCCGGGCGAGTCTCTCCCGCTATAATGCGCTCATTAAATACAGACTCATCGCAAACGGCAATGGCCTTGCTCAAAATTCTTCATTTTCCCGACCCGCGTTTGCAGACGGTAGCCAAGCCCGTGTCCGCAGTGGATGACGCGCTTCGGCAACTGGCGGCCGATATGGCCGAGACCATGTACGCTGCGCCGGGGATTGGCTTGGCCGCGACCCAGGTGGATCGGCATATTCGCCTGGTCGTGATCGACATCAGCGAGGAAAAGGATCAGCTGCTCACCCTTATTAACCCGGAGATTGTCAGCCAGGCCGGGGCCAAAGAGGGCGAAGAGGGTTGCCTGTCGGTTCCGGGCATCTACGACAAGGTGACTCGCGCCGAGCAAGTGCGGATTCGCGCCTTGGATCTGAACGGACAGTCGTTTGAGCGGGAGGCCGAGGGTCTGTTGGCGGTTTGTATTCAGCATGAGATTGACCACTTGGAGGGCCGAGTTTTTGTCGATCATCTGTCGCGCCTCAAGCAGGGCCGTATTCGCAAGAAACTGCAAAAACTCGATCGCGAGACCATGTAATGCGCCTCATTTTTGCAGGCACGCCGGAGTTCGCCGCTCGAGCCCTGGAGGCCTTGATTGCGGCTGGACACACGATTGCGCTGGTCCTCACCCAGCCGGATCGACCGGCGGGCCGGGGCATGAAACTGACGCCAAGCCCCGTCAAGACCGTCGCCCTGCACCATGGGCTTCCGGTTTATCAGCCCTTGACTCTGCGTGAGGCTGAGCTGCAGGCGCCGCTGCGTGCCGTTTCTGCGGAGGCGATGATCGTAGCCGCCTATGGCCTGATTCTGCCGCAGGCGGTGCTGGACATTCCCGCGCGGGGCTGCATCAATCTCCACGCCTCTTTGCTGCCGCGTTGGCGTGGGGCAGCACCGATACAGCGCGCGATCCTGGCCGGTGATGCCGAGACAGGCATTACCTTGATGCAGATGGATGCGGGCTTGGATACGGGCGCGATGTTGTCCCGTCATCCGCTGGCTATCGGGGCGGAGGAAACGGCGGGCCAACTGCATGACCGGCTAGCCGCCTTGGGGGCTGAGGCTATCGTGGCTTTGTTGCCACGCTTGGCAGAAGTGGTGGGCGAGCCGCAGGAGACGCGTTTGGCCACTTACGCGGCTAAGATCGACAAGGCGCAGGCACACCTCGACTGGCAGCAGCCGGCCCTAGCTTTACTGCGCCAGGTGCGCGCCTATAACCCGGTGCCGGGGGCTTGGACTTTGTTGGATGGGCAGCCCTTTAAGGTCTGGCAGGCTGAGACCATGGCGTGCGCGGTGCGGGCGGCGCCGCCGGGTACGGTTCTGCGAGCCGACGGAGAGGGAATCGAGGTCGCTTGTGCGACAGGCGGCCTGCGGCTCCTGGAGGTCCAGGCGGCCGGCGGCAAGCGACTCTCAGCGGCGGCTTTTCTGGCCGGTCGAGCCGTTGCGGCTGGCAGCGTGTTGGTTTGAGGCGGACGACAGAAGGGCATTGACGCATGGCTACCCCGCGCTACCGCGCTGCCGAGATTGTTGTTGCTGTCTTGCAGGAAGGCCGCAGCCTGTCCGAGGTGATGGAGACCTTGCCGCCAGGGCGCGAGCGAGCTGCAACGCAAGACCTGGCCTATGGCACCCTCCGCCTGGCGGGGCGTTTGCGCTTTTTCTTGAACCAATTAATTCATCGCGATCTGGATCCTCCAGACTTGCTGGGGCCTCTGCTAGTGGGCCTCTACGAATTGGATGCCAGTCCAACGCCGCCGCATGCGGCGGTCAACGAGGCGGTTGCGACCGTCGCTCGAATAGCACCCCGCGCGCGTGGTTTGGCCAATGCCGTGCTGCGCAATTTCCTGCGTCGCAGGGTCGAGCTGACGACACGGGCCGCCGCCGATCCTATGGCCAGCAGCAATTTGCCGGGCTGGTGGCTGGACCGTTTGCAACGGGATTGGCCGCAGGATTGGCCGAGGGTGGTAACGACCCTGGCGCTTCATCCCCCCATGACCCTGCGTGTCAACACGCGCCAGCAAGCGGTGACCGAGTATGCCAATCGACTGAGGCAAGAAGGAATGGCCTTCTCAGTGACGGGGGAGTGCGCCCTCACTTTGGAGCGCCCCTGTCCAGTATCGGCTCTCCCGGGTTTTGCCGAGGGGCGCGTGTCGGTCCAGGATCTGGCGGCGCAACAGGCCGCAGGGCTCCTGGAGGCGGAGGACGGGATGCGGGTGTTGGATGCCTGTGCTGCGCCTGGCGGCAAGACGGCACACCTCCTGGAGCGTCATGCGGTGGAGGTGGTCGCTCTTGATTCGGATCCGCGTCGTTTGCAGCGGGTGGCTGAAAACCTGGAGCGCTTGGCCTTGGCCGCTGAGCTAAAGGTAGCGGATGCAGCCGACCCAGCCAGCTGGTGGGACGGACGGTTGTTTGACCGGATCCTGCTGGATGCCCCCTGCACCGGCTCCGGGATGGTGCGCCGTCATCCTGATGCGCGTTGGCTCAAGCGTGAGGCCGATATCGCACAACTGGCCAAGTCGCAAGCGCGTTTATTGGCCGCATTGTGGCCGTTGCTATGTCGAGGTGGTACATTGCTGTACGCAACCTGCAGTGTTTTTCGGCAGGAAAATCAGGATCAGGTAGAGGCCTTTTTGGCCATGCATCCGGAGGCCCGCCGCGAGCCTTTGGAGGCCTTGAAAACATATGGAACTCAGGATGGACAGTTGTTGCCGGCAGCAACGCACGACGGCTTTTTTTATGCGCGATTCCGTAAGGCGTAGCCTTTGGCCCGTCCTGCTGGCGTTCGTCCTGGGTTTGTCTTGGGGCCCGGCCTGGGCGGCTGGCGTGCAGCTGGAGTCGCGGCAACTGTACCGGCAAGACGGAGCCTTATTACTTAATGCGCAATTTCAGATAGAGCTGCCCAAAAAAGCTGCGGAGGCCTTGCGGCGCGGCGTGACCTTGTCATTCAGTCAACATTTTGAATTCTTTCAAAAGCGAGATTGGTGGCTGGACGAAAGCCTTTTCGTGGAACAACGCCGCTATCAACTTAGCTATCGTTCCGGGGCGGACAAGTATCGCTTGTTGCTGGGCGCGGAAGCCCGGGATTTTGATACTCCGGAAGCTGCCTTGCATGCCCTGGGAGAGATCTCGGGGTGGGTCGTTGGGCGCCAGGCTCTCGCCCCCGGCGCCGCCTATGAGGCGCGCCTGCGCCTGTACTTGGAGACCAACCGCCTGCCTCAGACGCTCCAGTTAAGCCATTTGTTTGGCTCCGGTCTGGATGTTGATTCCGGCTGGCAGGTCTGGAAGCCTAACCTTTGATCCAGGCCGTTATCGCCAGCATCCTATTTGGCGTGCTGGCCATCGCCGGGTTGCTCTACGCGACGACCCCGGGGGGCGAGGAATTTTTTATTCCGGCCATGGGGGCGGTGCTGGTGGGGCTGGTGTCGTTCATGGCCCTCCTCGTCGGGCAGTTGTTCCGGCTTTCCACCCGTTTGCGGGACCGGATCTTTGGCTCGGGCCTCGTCTTGCGAGCCTTTCGCCAACTGGCCGTGATGGCGCTGGTGCCGGGAGTGATCCTCTTTGCGGTGTCGGTAGCGCTCCTGGTGTACAGCGTCAATGCCTGGTTCATCAAGCAATATGATGCCGCGCAGCAGTCGGCCGCCGAGTTGCGCGAACGCTTGCTGGAAGACAAGCTTAGCGGGCAGCGCGAAGACAGTCGCTGGATCGGCCGGCGCTTGGCCGAGATGGCCCCGGCGCAGCGCGAGGGCCAATTAACCGCCTTGTCTCAGGCGCACAAGATCGATCGTATTGCCCTCTATGACGCACAGCGGAAGGAGATCGCCTATCGCGGCTCGGGCTATGAACTGGTGGCGCCCAAGCTCCCTGCGGAGATCTTTTTTAAGGCGTCCCAGGTGGGTATCTGGTCTACCGTTGCGCGCGAACCTGGAAATGAATGGCAGATGCAGGTGTTATATCGGGTGGAGCCAGAGAAGCTGAATCAGTCGCCCTTTTTCCTCTACCTTCAGCGCTCGGTGGGCGACAAGGAATTGTCGAGTTTTCTGGATCGAATGGATGTGAGCGCCAGGGAAAGCCGGGCTCAGCTTCGCCAGGAGGCCCGCTCCTGGGGCCGGTTACAGTTTCTGGTGCTGGGACTGGTCTTGCTGTTGTCGGTGTTTGCGGCCTTGGTTTTTGCCATTCTCTTTGCCAAGCGCTGGGTGGAGCCCTTGAGCAAGCTGGGCCAAGGGCAGCGGGCCGTGGCCAAAGGCCATTTTGAGCCGTTACCCGAGACCTTGAAGAGCCGCGACGAGCTCGGACAGCTGATCCACGGCTTTAATGGCATGGCGACCGAGTTGGCGCGCAAGGAGGCCCACCTGCAAGAAAGCAAGATCTATCTGGAGGATTTGCTGGAAAGCTTGACGACGGCTGTGATCACTCTGGATAGCCAGTTCAAGGTTCGCTTGATGAATGAAAAGGCCGAAGCAATCTTGAGCTACCCATTCAGTCAACTGGTGGGCCTGAC
>SXTL01000069.1 GCA_005790965.1 Burkholderiales bacterium
CACCAACGGCAGTCTGATCGGCCAGGCCCGCGTCCAGAAAGGCCTCACGGCCCTGAACGCGCTGGGCGGCGAACTGTGGTTCAAGATCGACTCGGCTCTGCCCGCCGGCAGCGCCCGCATCAATGGCTTGCGTCAGGAACCACAACGGGTAATGCGCCGCCTCGCGACCGCCAGCCGACTCTGCCGCACACGCATCCAGACCTGTGTCTTCGCCATGGATGGCCAACCGCCCAACGCCACCGAAACGGAGGCCTATCTGGGCTTCCTGCGCCGCGCCCTGGCCGATCACCTGCCCCTCGCCGGGGTTCTGCTGTACGGACTGGCGCGGCCCTCCCTGCAGGCCGGGGCAGAGCACCTATCGCCTTTGCCGGCCGCCTGGCTGGAGGCCTACGCCGAGCGCATCGGCGCGTTAGGCCTCAGCGTCCAGGTTAATCCCTAACCGGCCCTATCCACGGCGGGCAGTGGGCGCCCACCCACAAGGTGACCACGATAGGGACGCGGCCTGCGGCCCCAGATCTAGGCTGCGTCCCACTGAGCCCAAAAAAGCCGCGCTCAGGCTGACACAACGGGGGGGGCATGGTAAATTTCGCGCCCATGTCTGCCGATAACCCGCCCCAGAATATCCTTGAACGGATCTCGCCACGCACTCGCCGCTGGCTGATGGCGTTGGTCGCCTTGCCTTTGTTCGGTGGCGTGGCCGCCTTCGCGATCGCGCCCGACACCGATACCGACGGCTTGCCGCGCGAGACGGTAACGGGCTCAGTCACCCTGCCGGCCGCCATTTCGACCGAGCAAGCTCCCCTCGATTTCTGGCGTGAAGAACGCATCACGCGCGGCGACTCTCTGCCGTCCCTCTTGGCCCGGCTGGGTGTCTCGCCCGAAGAGGCCCAACGCGTTCAGGCCGCCACCCGGCACCAGCGCGCTCTGCGGCAACTCAAACCGGGTCATACCGTCCTCGCCCGGGTCAGCGCAGAGGGTCAGTTGCTGTTGTTGCGGCATTTGACCGAAAAACAGCGCCTGCTGAGCATCGTTCGGCAGGGAGATGCGTTCACCGCTAAGGAAGAACCCGTCCAGTTGGAAACGCGTACCCTGATGAAGAGCGGCTCAGTCAACAATTCGCTCTATGCCGCCATGGACGCGGCCGATGTGCCGGACCACTTTGCCACCCAACTAGCCGAGATATTCTCCGGAGAAATCGACTTTCACCGTGATCTCAAGGAAGGTGATCATTTCTCGGTCGTGTACGAGGCGCAGTATTACAACGGCCAAATGGTGCAAACCGGCAACCTGCTGGCCGCCGAATATGTCAATGGCACGGAGGCCCATCAAGCCGTGCGCTTCGCTGGCCGCTATTACACGCCGACCGGGCGCAGTCTGCAGCGCGCCTTCCTGAAGTCGCCCATGACCTTCTCGCGCATCTCGTCCGGCTTCAGCCATGCCCGCTACCACCCCGTCCTCCAGGAGTGGCGCGCCCACCGTGGTGTGGACTATGCCGCGCCGACCGGCACACCGATCCGCGCCATCGCCGATGCCCGCGTGCAGTTCATCGGCAGCAAAGGCGGCTACGGCAATCTGGTGGAACTACAACACAGCGGCGCATACAGCACCGCCTACGGCCACCTGTCACGCTTCGCCAAGGGTCTGCGGCGCGGCGGCTCTGTCAAACAAGGCCAAGTGATCGGCTATGTCGGCCAAACCGGCCTAGCCACCGGGCCGCATCTGCACTACGAATTCCGCATCAACGGCGAGCAACGCGATCCATTAGCGCTCAAACTGCCCACCTCCGTTCCGCTCGCGGCGCGTGAGCGTGCCGCCTTCAATCTGGCGGCCGCTCCGCTGGCCGATCAGCTCCGCCTGATCCGTGGCCACAACCTCGCTGCCCTTGACTGACCTCTACCTCGGCTTGATGTCCGGCACCAGCCTCGATGGGGTTGATGCCGCGCTGGTCGATTTCGCACAGCCGCGCCCAAACCTGCTGACCACCTGCTGGCTGCCTTATCCGGATGAGATCAAGACCGCCCTGCTGGCCTTGCACGAACCCGGCCCGAACGAACTGGACCAGAGTTGTTGCCTCGCCAATCAGCTCGCTGAGCTTTATGCCGAAGCGACACAGGCCGCCCTCGCCCAGGCCAAGATCAAGGCAACGGCGGTGCGCGCCATCGGCTGTCATGGTCAAACCGTGCGCCACCAACCAGCCCGGGGCTACACCCTCCAGATTAACAATGCGGCGCGGCTGGTCGAACTGACGGGCATCACCACCGTGGCGGACTTTCGCAGCCGCGATATCGCGGCCGGCGGCCAGGGCGCGCCCTTGGTCCCCGCCTTCCATGCCCATTGCTTCGGCGCCCCTGAAGAACACCGCGTCATCGTCAATATCGGCGGCATCAGCAACCTCACCGATCTGCCGCCCGGCGGGCTAGTACGCGGCTGGGATTGTGGCCCGGGAAACCTGCTCATGGACGCCTGGACACGCCGTTCTTTTGGCTGCGCATACGACGCAGGGGGAGCCATTGCCGCCCGGGGACGCCTTGACGCAACACTTCTGTCACGCCTGCTCGCTCACCCCTTCCTGTCGGCCGCGCCGCCGAAAAGTACCGGCCGGGAAGACTTCAGCCTGGAGTGGTTGCTCGCCCTAACGACGCACGATGCGGCCGCAGAAGACATCCTGGCCAGCCTGACGGAATTCACCGCTCAGAGCATTGCCGAGGCCATCAGCGCACATTGTCCGGGCACACAAGCCGTTTACCTGTGCGGAGGCGGCGCGCATAACCAGACCCTCGTCTCACGCCTGGCAAGCCTTCTTCCAGCCGTGCCGATAAAGCCGACGGACTCTCTGGGTATTGCTGTTGATTGGGTGGAAGCCGCGGCCTTTGCCTGGTTGGCGAAACGCACCCTGGAAGGCCATAGCGGCAACCTGCCCGCCGTCACCGGCGCGCGCGGCGAACGCGTCCTTGGTGCTATCTACCCGGCCTGACGGCGGGGCTACAACATCAGCTCGAAGGGGACATCCTGCTCGCAGAGGCGCGGGCGATGTTGCTTGTCGATGGTCACAAAACGCAGATTGATGACATGTTTCCCACCAGCACTAATCTCCGGCACACATGGCAAGTCGGGGCGCACACGCACCGTCAACAACATGGGTGTTCGCCCCCCCAGATTGATCTGATAAAGCCCCTTCTCGGCCTGCACGGCAGAACGCTGCCGGCCTTCGCGCAGCAGACGCATCACCAACTGGACGGCATCCCGAATCGGATCCAGCACCGCAAGCCATCCCTCCAAATCGGCGGTTCGTTCTTCGGCCGAACGATTCAGCCAGTAGTGATAGCTCGGGATGTCGAAGCTGCACGAGGCCCCAGGAATAAAACTGCGATTACGAATGGTCGCTAACCACTCGTTGTCGCGCAGCGACTGGCACGGCTTCCCGGAGGTCGCAAGGAGTGTCTCGCGAATCGCCTGCATCTGGGCCAAAACAGCCTCCAGTGCCTTGCCATTGACGGCGGGATTACTGCGCAACGGCTCAAACACGATGCGCTGGCGTTCAATTTCTTGGAGTAATTCCGACTTCAGATCGGGGCGAGCGGTCACCTCGACCAATTCGAAAATTGCCTGCATGGCGGCCTGGTGATCACGCGGCTCGCTACGCGCCTTGAACTCTGAGGCCTTGGCGAACAGATCCTCAATGCGCAACCAAGTGCGCACCCGTTCGTTAAGCGGATATTCGTAGGCAATCATGGAGGGTCAAGAACGCAAGCAAACAACGGTCATAATTTAGCCTTTTGCCACAGTTATGGGCGTTATGCAACCGCTAACGCTTTGTAATGCATATCCAAAGCCGCTACTTGCAAGGCAAGATCCTCTCTATCTCCATCAGCCTCGTTGCTCAGAATATCGTCGGCCATCGCCAGGCGAGCCGCCCGCGAGGCCTGCACGCCCAAAATAGCTTGGGCGTGTTCTGCATCCATCGCGTCGCGGCGAATGACGCGTTCCAGTTGCCGCTCCGGGCTGCAATCGACTACTAAGACCCGATCTAGCAGCTCCCCATAGGCGTCCCGATTTTCCGCTAACAGGGGAATAACCAGAAGGACATAGGGGCCCGTAGCGGCGTAAACACGCTCTCCAGCCAGGGCACGAATCCGTGGATGGAGGATGGCTTCCAGCCGCCGCCGCGTCTCCGGTTCGCGGCCGATACGCTGCCGCAGGGCCGCACGATCCAGCCGTCCAGCCGCCGTCAGGACAGCGGCCCCGATTTGCGTCGCGATCTCCGCCAAAGCCTCTTGGCCCGGCTCGACCAGTTCACGGGCCAGCCGGTCCGTATCAACGACCTCGACTCCCCGCTCGGCAAAAAGGGCCGCAACCGTGCTCTTGCCGCTGCCGATGCCCCCAGTTAAGCCAACACAAAATGGCCGTCTCAGTTTAACCACAGCGCCATCCATTCCCGTCCCCAAATAATGGCCAAGCCCCCGGCCAAGGCCAGAAAGGGGCCAAAGGGCAGGGCCGTGTGTCGGTCGGCACGCCCGCGCCACAAGGCCAAACCCCCAACCAGCAAGGCCAGCAGACTGGCCAACAAGACCATTAGCGGCAAGGCCAGCCAGCCCAACCAAGCCCCCAGCGCCGCAAGTAGTTTCGCATCACCTAGGCCCATGCCCTCGCGCCCAGTCAATTGGGCATAGCCCCAAGCCACCGCGGCCAGGCTGGCATAACCGGCAAGCGCCCCCAACACCGCATCTGGCAGGGGAAGCGCGCTCCAATAGCCGAGCGCATTGGCCAGCAAACCGGCCCACAGCAACCCCAGAGTCAGGCGATCCGGCAGCAACAGGGTCCGGGCATCGATGACGGCCAAGGCCAACAGGGTCCACAGGAAAACCATGACCAGCACCGCCTCCGGGGTCAGACCGAAGGCCCTCACGGCGACCATCGCCAAACCTGCTGCGGCTAGTTCGACGAGTGGATAGCGCACTGCAATCGGCGCCGCGCAGGCCCGGCAACGGCCGCGCTGCACGATGAAACTCAGCAATGGAATGTTCTCGAACCACGCTAACGCATGTCCACACTGCGGGCAGCGCGATCCCGGAACAACCAGTCCGGGACGAGGATCTGCCGGCGTTTGCCCGCACTGGAGAGCCCAATCGTGTTCCATCTGTTTCGGCAACCGATAAATGACCACATTGAGAAAACTACCTATCACCAGACCCAGAATGGCCACCAGCGCCTCAATCACAGCACACTCCCCATGCGAAACACCGGCAAATACATCGCGATCACGACCCCGCCGATCAGGAGGCCCAACACCACCATCAAGACCGGTTCGATCAGATTCGACAAACGCGCCACGGCCTCTGCAAGCTCTTGCTCATAATAATCGGCCACCTTGGCCATCAACCCATCCAGTGAACCACTCTCTTCGCCCACGGCGGCCATCTGCACCATCATCGGCGGAAAGACTCGTGCCCGAGCCAGCGCCGCCGACACCATCTGCCCCGCGGTCACATCCGCCTGCAAAGACGCCGTGGCTTCGGCATAAATCGTGTGACCGGCCGCACCACCCGCTGCCTCAAGGGTCTGACGCAAGGGGACACCCGCCGCGAACAAGGCCGCGAAAGTCCCTGCCCAGCGTGCCAATGCGGCCTTGGTGATTAACCCACCCAACAGCGGGATGTGCACAACAAATCGGTCCAGAGTGGCGCGCAGGGCCGGCCACCGCGAACCGAATCGAGCCACCCCGCCGCCGATGCCCAACAACAGGAGCAAAAGCCAGGGGCCATACGCCATCAGCCCGTCCGAGATCGCCAATACAACCCGTGTCGGCCAAGGCAAGAGCGCGCCCGCATCGGCGTACAAACGCGCAAAACTGGGGATCACGAACAACAGCAACGCCAAGGTCAGCATCAGCGCCATCAGGAGCACCATGGCCGGATAAAACAGGGCTGTACGCACCTTGTCGCGCAGATTCAGCATGCGCTCCTGATAACCAGCCGCGCGGTCACACATCACATCTAAGGCCCCCGACAACTCCCCCGCCGCAATCATGCGGCAAGTTAGCGCTTCAAAATGCCGTGGGTAGGCCTGCATCGCCACCGATAAGGTCTGCCCTCCTTCTAGTTGGTGCCGCAGTTGCACGATGACCCGCCGCAGGTCAGGACTGGCCTGACTCGCCTCGGTTACGCCCAAGGCCTGCAACAGCGGGACACCGGCCCGCAATAAAGTCGCCAATTGGCGCATAAACAATACATGGTCACGGGCCCTTGCCGCCGTCTGCCGTCCAAGCCGGAAATTAAAACGGCTATCAAGCCCAAAGCCCCGCCCTGCCGGCCGCACCTCGTCCACCTCGATGCCGGCCTCGGCCAGAGACCAACGCAGGCTCGCCGCTCCCGTCGCGAGCCGTTCACCCTTTACGCGTTGACCCTGCGCATCCCGCCCCCGCCAGGCGAAGGCGCGCTGCTGCGGCACTTCCCAAAGCACAGGCCCCGTCTCAGTCATTCGTCACGGCCATGACCTCGACGAGGGAAGTCACTCCAGACAGAACCTTGAGCAGGCCGGCCTGGCGCAAGGTCAGATGGCCCTCGCGTGCCGACTGCGCGGCCACCTCTGTCGTAGTGGCCCCAGCCAGGATCTGGGTGCGAATCGCCGGGCTGATGGGCATAACCTGAAAGATGCCAGTTCGGCCGCGATATCCGGTGCCACGACAGTGTGGACAACCAGTAGCCACATAGGCCTGCGCCCCAGCCGCCCACTCCGACCCAGCCAAACCCACCTCCGTCAGGCCGGCCGCGCGCAAGACCTCTGCATCATGAAAAACCGGCTGCCGACAATGCAAACACAGCTTGCGCACCAAACGCTGAGCCGTAATCAGCAGCACCGACGAGGCCAGGTTATAGCCCGCCACGCCCATGCGCATCAGGCGCTCTAGGGTAGCCGGGGCAGCATTGGTATGCAGAGACGCGAGCACCATCGCGACACCCGCCACGGACCGGTCGACGCGCGACGGCGGCGGCACGCGTACGGCGGTGAGGGTGCCGGCGGCCAGCAGCGAGGCGTCACGCAGCAGGCTCACGAAGGCAGGACCTCCGAGAGCAGCGCCACGTCGCGCAGCACCGCGATGCCCGAGCGGAGCATCGGGAGGGCGGCCACGGCGCCGGATCCCTCGCCGAGGCGCATCCCGACGTCGAGGAGCGGCTCGAGGCCGAGGGACTTCAGGGCGTGGGCCTGGGCCGGCTCGGTGGACCGGTGCCCGGCGACCCACCAGGCAGCGGCGCCCGGCGCCATCGACTCGGCGACGACCGCGCACGCGACCGACATGAGGCCGTCGAGCACGACGGGCACGCCCATCGTGGAGGCCTCGACGAGGAAGCCGACCGTCGCGGCGAGATCGGCGCTGCCGAGGGCGGCGAGCAGCTCGACCGGGTCACTGGTGCGTCCCGCGGTCCGGGCCAGGGCTGCTGCGACGACGTCCCGCTTGCGGGTCCAGCCGTCGTCGTCGATGCCGGTGCCGCGGCCGGTGACCTCGCCGGCGGGCAGGCCCAGGACCGCAGCGACGAGTGCGGCGGCGGGCGTGGTGTTGCCAATGCCCAGGTCCCCGGTCATCAGCAGCTGTGCGCCGTCATCGGCCCCAAGGCGCGCAAAGTCAGCGAAGCGGATTCGCTCAACCATGTGTTCGGTTACATGATGTGTTGGGATATCAGCCAGCGCGACCCCTGGGGCAAGGGCATACACAACA
>SXTL01000070.1 GCA_005790965.1 Burkholderiales bacterium
ATATCGCGCCATGTACGCGGCACTTCGATCAACCTTCGTTGGATCTTTTCCAGAGAAACAGCCACCACCGTGTCGACCCATACCGCCGTAGGTATCGACAATGATTTTGCGGCCGGTGAGCCCGGCATCGCCATGCGGGCCGCCAATCTCGAAACAGCCGGTGGGGTTGACCAGATATTTGATCTCGCCCTTGATCAGTGCCTTGGGTAGCATGGGCTTGATAATGTCTTCGATCACGGCTTCGTGCAGGGTTTTTTGTTTTTCGGGCGGCGAGAACTCGGGGCTATGCTGGGTGGACAGCACCACGGTGTCGATGCTGTCGGGCTTGCCGTCAACATAGCGCATGGTGACCTGCGATTTGGCATCTGGGCGGAGCCAGGGCAGACGGCCGTCTTTGCGCACCAAGGCCTGACGCTCGACCAAACGGTGGGCGAGGTAGATCGGCAGTGGCATGTAGGTGTCGGTTTCGTCGCAGGCGTAGCCAAACATCAGGCCTTGGTCCCCCGCTCCTTGGTTCAGATAGTCGTCCGAGGCGCGGTCTACACCTTGGGCGATGTCGGAACTTTGCTGGCCATAACAGACCTGCACCGAACAACCATCGGCGTCAAAACGCAGGTTCGGATCGGCATAGCCAATGCGGCGAATCGTGTCGCGAGCTACGGCGGCGTAATTAACCTGCGCTTTGGTGGTAATCTCGCCGGCCATGATGACCAGACCGGTGGTGACCAAGGTTTCGCAGGCGACGCGCGCGGTCGGGTCGTCGGTCAGGATGGCGTCGAGAACGGCATCAGAAATCTGGTCAGCGACCTTGTCCGGGTGGCCTTCAGAAACTGATTCGGAAGTAAACAGATAGGAATTGCTCATGTTGCGCTCGCAGGTCCCCAATGATTTGAATGGCGCGAACGGCTCGGGGGACTTGCTGAGCGTCGACGCTTTAGCAGTATTTGTATCCCGCCCGCAAGTTGTCTGCATTAACACGGCGGCGATGCCATTTTGCACCTTTTTGATAAACGCAGTCAACTCGTGTCCTTGATATTCAAACTCTTGTCGTTTCTTCCGTTGCCAATCCTGCATGGCTTGGGCACGCTGTTTGGCTGGGTGGCTTTGCTCCGCCCGCGCCATGCGGCGCTCTTGCGCGAGAACCTAGATAAGGCGGGCTTGCGTGATCAGGTTTCGTTGCCGGCCGTTGGGGCTGGGTTGGGTCAAGGGATGCTGGAATTGGCGGCCATCTGGTTGCGGCCACTCGCGACGGTGACTTCTTGGGTGCGCGAGGTGGAGGGCATCGAGCACCTTCATGCGGCCCACGCCGAGGGCCGTGGCGTGGTTTTGCTGTGTCCGCATCAGGCCTGCTGGGAGATCGCCGGCATTTGGTACGGCGCGCAATTTCCGATGACAGCGCTGTACCGCCCCCCCAAGCAACGCTGGGCGCATCAATTAATGAAGGCGGGCCGCGAACGCGGTCATATTGTGACCGTGCCGCCCGACCGTTCCGGCGTGAAAGCTCTGTTGGCGGCACTTAAACGCGGTGAAACGGCGTTCATTTTGCCGGATCAGTCGGCCAACAGCGGTGACGGGGTGTGGGCCCCTTTCTTTTCGAGCCCGGTCTATTTTCCGTCCTTGCCCTATCGTTTGGCGACGACCCAGACGGTGGCGGTGCTGTTGATCGTGTGTGAGCGCTTGCCGTGGGGGCGGGGTTACCGGTTACGCCTGGAACGCCTGGATCCTTTGCCCAAAGAGCCGGTCGAGGTCGCCATCGCCAAGGTGCAGCGGCGAATTGAATGGCATATCCGGCAACGACCGGCGCATTACCTGTGGAGTTATCGGATTTTTCGCTTACACGGGAACGCCCCGCCCCCGCCGGAAAATTTACTGGAGGCCGCGGCATGACCCGGTTGTGGTTAGGCTTTCTGCGCCTATTGCATGCCATGTTGCCGTTTTCGGTGTTGGCGTGGCTCGGGGAAGGATTCGGCGGGCTGTTGTATTACGCCTCCGCCAGTCGCCGTCGCATCGGGCGTGCCAATCTGCAGTTGTGTTTTCCGGAGAGCGACAAGCTTGCCCTTCGACGCCTCCTGCGCGCCCATTTTCGTGCCCTCGGTCGTGCCACCCTGCTGGAGTCGGTGTCCTGGTGGGGCCGTCGTAGCGAAGTTGAACGGGCCGTGCGCATCGAAGGCCAGGAACATTGGTCTGCCGTTGCCGGTCGCCCGGTGATTCTGCTGGCGCCGCACTTTGTGGGCCTTAACCTAGGGGGCGTGCGGGTGACGGCTTGGCTGGCCCCTATCGTATCGCTGTACGCAACGATCAAAAATCCGCAGGTCAACCAGTTAATGCTGCGGGCGCGGACCCGCTTTGCCGGTCGCGAGGGCGAAGCATCGGAGATGTATTCGCGCCACGATGGCATCAAGCCGGTGTTGCGCGCCTTGAAGAAGGGACGACCTTTTTATTATCTGCCGGATATGGACTACGGCCCCAAAGATGCCATTTTTGTGCCCTTTTTTGGCGTGCCGGCCGCCACCATTACGGCGCTGCCGCGTTTGGCTAAAGCGGCCGGTGCGGTGGTGCTGCCCTGCGTGACGCGTTGGGAAAAGGGGCGTTATGTCGTGCAGCTGTATCCGGCTTGGGAAGGATTTCCAGGCGCGGATGCCGAGATAGACACGCGCCGCATGAATGCCTTTATCGAGGACCGCGTGCGTGAAATGCCCGAGCAGTATTTTTGGCTCCACAAGCGCTTCAAGACCCGCCCCGAAGGGCAGCCCAGCTTGTATGATTGAGCCATGACGAGCTTTCGCAATCCAGAGGCCGATGCCATCCGGGCGCTGTTGCAGCGCGTGAAAACGGTGGCCGTGGTGGGTTTGTCGCCCAAACCCGAACGGCCCAGTTTTGGCGTGGCCCGCGCCTTGCAGCGTTTTGGCTATCGCATTGTTCCGGTGCGCCCAGCGACGGCATCGGTGCTGGGCGAAACTTGTTACGCCCATTTGCGCGACCTGCCATTTCCGGTTGATTTGGTTAATGTTTTTCGCGCTCCCGAATTTGTGCCGGCGGTGGTGGAAGAGGCGATTGCCATGGGTGCCCCTGCGCTCTGGTTGCAGGATGGCGTGGTGCACGAAGAGGCGGCACTCCGCGCACAGGCCGCAGGGTTGACGGTGGTGATGGACCGCTGCATTTATCGCGACTATAGGCAATTCCTGTCATGAAGCTCAGATTTACCAAGATGCATGGTCTCGGCAACGATTTTGTGGTGTTCGATGCCATCCACCAGACGGTGGCCTTATCGGCCGCGCAGTATCGTTTTATTGCCGATCGCCATTTTGGCATTGGCTGCGACCAGATCCTTTTGGTGGAACGGCCAACCCAGTCGGATGTCGATTTTCGTTACCGCATTTTCAATGCCGATGGCGGCGAGGTTCAGCAATGCGGGAACGGGGCGCGTTGTTTCGCCCGCTTTGTGTACGACAAGGGTTTGACCGACAAGAGGGTCATTCGCGTCGAGACCGCGAGTGGCATTATCGAGCCGCGTTTGGAGGCTGATGCCATGGTGAGCGTCAACATGGGGCCGCCGCGTTTTGCGCCGCCGCAAATTCCTTTCGTTGCCGATGCCGAGGCGGTGGTGCATGTCATTGATGTGGATGGCGAACCGATCGAGCTATCTGTGTTGTCTATGGGTAACCCGCATGCGGTGCGGCTGGTCTGCAATCTGGACGCGGCCCCGGTACCGACGCTGGGGGCGCAGATTGAGCGTCACCCCCGCTTCCCGGAGCGGGTCAATGTGGGCTTCATGCAGATTATCCAGCGTCGTGAGATTCGCTTGCGGGTGTTTGAGCGCGGCAGCGGCGAGACTTTGGCGTGCGGAACGGGGGCTTGTGCGGCGGTGGTGGCGGGGATTCGCCGGGGTTTGCTGGACTCCACTGTGGTGGTGCATACCCAGGGCGGCGATCTATCCATACAATGGGCTGGTGCTAAAGACGGGGCGATGGCGCCGGTCTGGTTGACGGGCCCAGCGGTAACGGTTTTTGAGGGTGAGGTAGAGCTATGAATGTTTCCCAGGAACAAGTGGCGCGGTATTTGCAAGATCATCCTGAATTTTTTGCCCAGCGGGGCGACTTGCTGAGCCAGTTGACCGTGCCTAATCCGCATGGTGACCAGGCGATCTCGTTGGGGGAGCGGCAGTTGCAGGTCCTGCGCGAAAAATCGCGCGCCCTTGAGGAGCGGATGCGCGAGATGATCCGTTATGCCGAGGATAACGATGCGATCAGCGACAAGGTTTATGCCCTGGCGGCCAAGTTGAATGCGGCGCGTAATCTGGAAGCGGTCTTGCAAACGGTGTACCACGAACTGCGTGAACGGTTCGCGGTGCCGCATGTTGTTCTGCGTATCTGGGGGACGGTGCTGAGTCCGGATCAGCCTGAGTGTGTGCCGGTCAGCCCGGACCTTGAGGAGAAAGTCGCCGCCTTGAGCGGGCCGCGCTGTGGAGCAGAGATCCCCGCTGAAGTGCGGGGCTGGTTTGCCGGCGTCGGGGCTCAGTTGGGCTCGTTCGCGCTCCTGCCTCTGGGGGCGGGCGAGTCGCAGGGTGGAGTGCGCGGTCTTTTGGTGTTGGGTTCGGAAGATGTCCACCGCTTTTACCCCGAGATGGGGTCGTTCTACCTGGGCTGGATTGCGCGTCAGCTAAGCGCCGCGATAGCGCGCCATTTTTAGCGGACTTACGGAGTCGGCTCCATGTCTGTCGAGGGGTACAACCTTGCAACAGCGACGCAGACTTTTCTAAACCAGTTGCGGGCGCGTAACTATAGCGAGCACACGGTTGTGGCCTATGCGGAAGACATCGCCCATTTGGCCGCGCTGATGCCCGAGCGCTCGCCAGAGAGCATCGAACCGCACGATATTCGCCGTGCCCTGGCCACGCTCCACGCCAAGGGAATGGCCACAAGCAGCCTGGCGCGCATGCTGTCCGGCTGGCGCAGTCTGTTTCGTTATCTTTCCCGGCAACATGGGCTGAAGAACAACCCTTGTCTAGGGATACGGCCGCCACGCGGTGAAAAACGCCTACCTCACACCCTGAGCCCGGACGAGCTGGCGGCCCTGCTCGGGGCGGCCCCGGTCGAGTCAAATGCGGATCCGCTGGCTATTCAGGATCGTGCCATGTTCGAGTTGATGTATTCCTCCGGCTTGCGCCTGGCCGAACTGATTGGCTTGGGTCTGCATAGCGTGGATCCGGCGCGAGGCGAGATGCGGGTGCTTGGTAAGGGCCGCAAGGAGCGTGTGGTCCCGGTTGGACGGGTTGCCCTGCAGGCGGTGCAGGCGTGGCTGGCGGTTCGGCATCGCGTGGTTCGGGTGGAGGAGGCCGCGGCAGCATCGCTCTTTGTTGGCGCACGCGGGGCCCGCATCAACCCCGCTGTGGTGCGCGAGCGGTTGAGACGCTTGGCCTTGCGCCATGGCGTAACGCAACGGGTGCATCCGCATGCCCTGCGGCATTCCTTTGCCAGTCATGTCTTGCAATCGTCGGGCGACCTGCGCGCGGTGCAGGAGATGCTGGGCCATGCCAGCCTGTCCACGACACAGGTTTATACCCACCTCGATTTTCAACACCTTGCCAAGGTTTATGACGGGGCGCATCCGCGGGCGAAACGGAAGCCCTGAGACCATTTAGACCCAACGCACGATGTCGGCCGTGGCTTGGCGTACTTTGGGCGTCTGGGGCTTAATGCGGTATCCGAAGGCAACCATGACGGCGAGGCCAAAGCGACCGTCTTCAAGCAGATTAGCCTCGCTAAGCACCTGCTCGGCTTCGGTCTGATTGAAACCCTCGATGGCGCAGGAATCCACGCCGATCAGCGCGGCCGCGGTCATCATGTTGCCTAGCGCGATATAGCACTGCCGGCAGGCCCAATCGAACATGGCGCGCGGGTTGTCGGCCAGATGAAAATCGTGTTCCTGAAAGCTGCGGTAGCGTGCCAGACGCTGGGCAATGCGGTCGGCATCAAAATGCTGGACATTGCGCATCAGGTCCAACAGCCAGGGTGAATCATGGCGCATGTCGGCCGAGCGACGGGCGAGTATGGCGACGAAGTGGCTCGCTGTGGGTAGCTGCCCTTGTGCGCCCCAAGTGACGGTCTTGAGCTTTTCACGCAGGATTGGGTCTTGAATGACGACAAAGCGCCAAGGCTCAAAACCGAACGAGGCGGGCGAGAGGCGGCCGGTTTCAAGAATGCAGTCGAATGCTTCTGCCGGGATCTTGCGCGCGGGGTCGAAGGCCTTGCAGGCGTGACGGAAATGAAAGGCTTCGAGTATGTCTTGTGGGCGGGTCATGAGAGGCTCTGCAAAATCGTTTGTTTTGTGACTCTAACGGATTGGCGGCGAGGCTCCTAGATGCGACAAAAGAAAAAGCCCCGCACGGGGCGGGGCTTGGTACGGCGATCAGATGAGTTTTTATTTCCGGGTGAGTACCAGGAAAAGCAGCAAGGCGATGAGGCCTGCGACCCCTTCTTTTGCAAGGCTGCCGATAACATTGGAAAGATTGGTAAGAACCCCTGTGGTGCCGGGGAACAGGATGTCGATGACGACAAAAGTGAGCACCATGGCTAAGCCAAGGTCAATGGCACTGCGCAACCATCCGGTCAGGGTGGTGACGCCTTCAGTCATTGTATTCATGGTATTTCCTCCGATAGAGAGAACGGCAACATCCGGAGACCGCGCTGGGCGGGTCCCCGGATCGATGGGCGTTAGCTACGGTTGAACATGGAAATGAACACGATGAGTGCGATCAGGCCCACGACCCCTTGAGTTACAAAACTCTTAATAACGGTGGTCAGATTGGCAACAATGTTTGTTTGCGCACCAAACAAGATGTCAACGATCAGGAATGCTACGGCGATTGCCATGCCGAGCGAGATAGTGGAACGCAAAATGTTGCCTACCGAACCCATGGCGTCTTCAATCATTTTCATCTTCAAGTCTCCTCTATAAAGTGGCTGTTGCTTATTTGTTACGGTGGCGCTTAGGCCGGAGCGGAATGTGCGGCTATTCCTTTCTGCGGTCAAGAAAAGCAGAGTGGAATGGGAATAGTAAATTGGTACCATCTGCTTGATCTTGGTCAAGATTGTGGGCGGTAATTTCTGCGCTTGCGTTTGCTTTGGGTGGCTCGATACTTCTTGTGTGAGGGCCGTTTCCAACACTTTTCCAGCCCCATGGCGCTTTACACTCTGGCCCCATTGGGTGACCATCCGGCCCCATGATTCAGGGCATTGGTAGTGATCTTGTACAGGTGGCGCGGATGGCCGCGGCTTATGCGCGTCATGGCGAGCGTCTGGCGCGGCGGATGCTGGCTGAGAAGGAGTGGGCTGATTTTGGTCAGGCAGCTTCAAAGCCCCATTTTTTGGCCAAGCGTTTTGCGGCTAAGGAGGCCATGGCCAAGGCGGCGGGAACTGGACTGCGTCCCCCGCTCTCATTGACGGCGATGGCGGTGGGGCACGATGCGTTGGGTAAACCGGTATTTGAATTTGAGGCGGGTCTGGCGGCTTGGCTACGACAAAACGGGATGTATCGCATCCATTTGAGTCTGTCCGACGAGCGTGACATGGCCTTGGCCTTTGTGGTGATTGAATCGGGGGCTTGAATCATGCATTTCTCGGCATTGCGCATGCCCTTGGGTGGGCTGATGGTGGATGTGGAAGGCAAGGCTCTGACCGATGCCGAGCGGCGTCGTCTGCTGCATCCCTTGGTGGGCGGGGTGATCCTTTTTACGCGCAATTTTGAAAGCGTCGCGCAGATCGAGGCTCTGATTCACGAGATTCACGCCTTGCGTCATCCTGCGTTGCTGGTCGGGGTGGATCACGAGGGCGGCCGGGTGCAGCGTTTTCGGGTTGGGTTTACCGCGATTCCTCCGATGCGCGCCTTAGGCGAGGTGTGGGATGTGCAGCCGCAACGGGCCCGCCTCCTGGCGCGAGATGCCGGCTATGTCATGGGCGCCGAACTGCGCGCCGTAGGGGTGGATTTCAGCTTTGCGCCGGTCCTGGATCTGGATTATGGCGGCAGTCGGGTGATCGGTGATCGGGCCTTACATGCCGAGCCTAAGGCCGTTTTTGAACTGGCGCATGCCCTGATGCTGGGCCTGCATGATGCGGGGATGTCGGCCTGTGGCAAGCATTTTCCGGGACATGGCTTTGTGACGGCCGATTCGCATGTTGATATTCCGATCGACCCCCGCCCGCTGGCCGAGATCGAGCCGGATCTCCGCCCCTTCCGGCACATGATCGACCACGGTCTGGCCGCCGTGATGCCGGCGCATGTGATTTATCCCGAGGTGGATGCAGCCCCGGCGGGTTTTTCGGCACGCTGGTTGACCGACATCCTGCGCCACGAAATGGGATTTGAAGGGGTCATCTTCAGCGATGATCTGTCGATGGAGGGGGCCAGCGTGGCGGGGGATGTGGTGGCACGGACGCAGGCGGCTTGGGCGGCGGGCTGCGATATGGCGCTGATCTGCAACCGCCCCGATCGGGTCGATGAGGTGCTGGCACATGATGCATTGCCCGGCAAACAACGCGAGACGCCGGCGACTTCGCTGATCCGTTTTGCCCGTATGCATGGCCGCCCCCATCCGCCGAGCCGGAGGCATTTGCACGAGAGCCCGCGCTTCGCGGCCGCCCTTCGGCATCTGGCCGGTCTGGGCGAACGGGATGGTGATTTGCAATTAGCTGATCCAACGGAGGGGGTCCTTGGGAAATAATAGAAGCGGCCGCGATGGGCTCAGTCTGGATACGGATACGGGTCATTTGGAGCACCACCTCGGTCATGCCGGGACGCACAGCCATTTTTTATCTGCGGTACTGCTGACTCTGGGATTTGCCATTGTCGAGGCGGTGGCGGGCTGGTGGTCCGGTTCGCTGGCCTTGATCTCCGATGCGGGGCATATGGTCACAGACAGTAGTGCGCTCGGTTTGGCGGCGCTGGCGGCTTGGCTGGCGCGTCGTCCGCCGTCCAGCCGGCACACCTACGGGCTGGTGCGTCTGGAGATCCTGGCGGCCCTGTTTAACGGTCTTTTGATG
>SXTL01000071.1 GCA_005790965.1 Burkholderiales bacterium
ACCAATAGAACCAATAGAACCAATAGATACATACGAGAATCCGAGTCATCGCCTTACAACCAGGAGTCACACCATGAAACACTTCGCCTCTGCACTCTTTATCACCTTGTCCGCCCTGACCGCCTCCGCTCTGGCCAACCCTTACCTGGCCCCGACTGCCCCGATGGTCCCTGGGGTGGCGGCTGCGCCGGCTTACAGCCAGACCCCGCGCTATGCAGGCCCGTTCCAGTTGCCCATCGGCATGAACCAGAAGGGCACCAAGCCCTATGAGATGTCCGGCATCGTGACCCGCGAAGAAAAGGCCAAATTGATGGGCCAGATGATCCCCATGATGTCCGGTGCCGGTCGTATGGACGCCAAGGACATGATGATTCTGATGAGCACCAAATATAAGGTCGCGCCCGGCCTGACCTTTGACGATGTGGTGCAGTCCATGGAGCTGCGCGCCAACAAGCTCAACATGAAGCGCGTCGGTCATAACCCGATGTGGAAGGATTTTGAGGCCGTGCTGGGCGACAAGGATCGGCCGCGCATCGAGGTGTTCCATTACTGCGATATTGCAGCCGGCCGCGAGGTGTTGAAGTTCGCCCCGGAATCCATCGTCTATCTGCCTTGCCGCGTCGCCATCATGGAAGACGACAAAAAGCAGCTCTGGGTGCTGACGCTCGATTGGGATACCGCTTGGCTCTCCGCTATTAGCGGCCACATGGGTGTGCCGGACGCGCTGGTCAAGGCCGCGCAGGACATTCGCTTTAAGCTCGATGACATGATGAAGGCCGCGGCGGCCGGTGATCTGTAATCACGCTTTGCCGGACGCGGACCCCACGGGGGCTCGTCCGGGCGCAACGCGCTGGCGCTGAATGGGGCGTTAGCTCGCGGCCCTAACCACGCGTTGCAAGACCTCCTGAACCGGCCGCAAGGCCGGTTCAGTCTTTTCCCGCATCAGAGAGCCGATGGCCGTGCTGCGGGCGAAGATGGGTTCGACCAGCGCCGCGCTGACTTGGGCGAGTGCGGTGACGGCCGTGGAGGCCTGTGGCGAGAGGCGCTGCGTGAAGTGCTGGCCGATGGCGTTGAGGGTGCGGGTGATGACCTCTTGTGTCTCCGGCTTATCGAGAATCTCCAGAGCGGTTCGGGCAAAAATGCCATCGTCATCCGGGCCGCTGGCACCCGGCAGTCGCATGGAGCGAAGTTCGAGAAAGCCGCAGTAGTGACAGCGGCTGCGTTGCCCGCGCCGCCAGAGGGTTTCTTCCTGAAGGGGGCTGAGGGTCTCGCTGTAGAGCAGGGTGAGCACGGTATCCATGATCGCGATGGGATCTTCTTGCAGGAAGGGCAGATGCTCCAGCAAGAAGTCGGCCAAGATCGGGCCCATGCGCCCTTTTGCTACGGTCTGGCGTTGCAGCATGAGACGGGCATTTTCAATGCTGGGCATGGCCCACCAAGCGCGCCGGGCAATCTCGTCGGTCAACGCGGGTGAGTGCGCTACGGCAATGACGGCTTCGGGCTCGCCGGACAGCAGGAGCCGCGCCAGATTATCGCCGGCCATTGGCCCGTTGCCCATCTGCCCGTGCCGGATCCAGCGCGACAGATGGACCGGATAACCCTTGGGAGAGCCGAGCGCTTGGTTGGCCAAGGCCTCGCGCACTTGGCGCAAATAGCGATCTGGTCGGTCATTGGGGTGCAACGGGATCTGCGCCTCACCATCCTCGGCCAGGGCATGCAGGATGAGCCGCGACTCGTCGATGCGCACGGCCTGCAGAGGGCGCGTGAAGAGGATTTCAAGCCGGAACTGGTCCTCGTTGGTGAGTTCCATGGCGGTCGTGTCCAGAGCCGAGAGCGGTAACTCGGCCAACAATCAGGCGGCGAGTTTAGCGAAGGCGTGGCGGGCGGCCGTGAAGGTGGCCTCGAGATCGGCGGGCTGGTGCGCGGCCGAGACGAATCCGGCCTCGAAGGCTGAGGGAGCAAGATAAATGCCGTGCAGCAGCATGAGGTGAAAGAAGCGGTTGAAGGCATCTTTGTCGCAGGCCATGACCTCCGCGTAAGAAGTCGGCACCCGGGCGCTGAAATAGAGGCCGAACATACCGCCGACGCTTTGGGCCGAGAAGGGGACGCCGGCCTCGTTGGCGATGGCCGTCAGACCCTCGACGAGTTGGCGGGTGCGGGCGGTGAGGGCCGCATAGAAACCCGGCACAAATGCCTTGCGCAAAGTGGCAAGACCCGCTGCCAGGGCCACGGGGTTGCCGGAAAGCGTGCCGGCCTGATCGACGGGGCCGAGCGGGGCCAAGCGGGCCATGATATCGGCCCGACCGCCAAAAGCGCCGACCGGCAGGCCACCGCCGATAACCTTGCCCAGCGTGGTCAGGTCGGGCGTGATGCCGTACAGGCCTTGGGCGCACTGCGGCCCGACCCGGAACCCGGTCATCACTTCGTCAAAGATCAACACGGCGCCATGGCGCGTACAGTTTTCGCGCAGGGCCTCCAAGAAACCCGGCGCCGGAGTGATCAGGTTCATGTTGCCGGCCACCGCCTCAACGATGATGCAGGCGACCTCGTTACCGCGTTGCGCAAACAGCGCATTGATCTGTTCGATATTGTTGTATTCGAGCACTAGGGTGTGCTTGATGAAATCTTCGGGGACGCCGGCCGAACTCGGGTTGCCGAAGGTCAGCAGGCCTGAGCCGGCCTTGACCAGCAGGCTATCGGCGTGACCGTGGTAACAGCCCTCAAACTTGACCAGCAGTGAGCGACCGGTGAAGCCGCGTGCCAGGCGGGTGGCGCTCTTGGTGGCCTCGTTGCCAGAGG
>SXTL01000072.1 GCA_005790965.1 Burkholderiales bacterium
GGCCAGTCTCGGCGTACAGCTGGTGCTGGTCGTGCTGGTGCTGGCGTCGCTGTGGTCGTGGAGCATTATTTTTCGCAAGGTGTCCATGCTGCGACGGGCGCGCAGCAGCGCAATGCGGTTCGAAGCCGAGTTCTGGTCGGGCGGCGACCTGACGACGCTGTACAAGGCGCTGAGCGAACGTGGTGCTACCAGCGGCATGGAAACCCTTTTTGAAATGGGTTTCCGCGAGTTTGCGCGACTCAAGCAGCAGGGCGTGACCAGTGGCGATGCGCTGTACGAAGGTCCGCGGCGCGCAATGAAGGCCGCGCAACTCAAGGAAACCGAGCGACTCGAAGATCAGCTCGCGACCCTTGCCACTATCGGGTCGATCAGCCCCTATATCGGCCTGTTCGGCACGGTTTGGGGCATCATGACGGCGCTGCAAGACATTGCCCGGGCGGGAACGGCCGGTCTCGATGTGGTCGCTGGCCCGGTGGGCGAGGCCCTGATTGCCACGGCCATCGGTATCGCCGCCGCCATTCCTGCGGTCTTGGCCTACAACTACGGCGTGCGCAAGGTGCGCCTGATGGTGGCTGACCTGGAGCGCTTCGCCAACGACTTCCTGCATGTTGCGATGCGTACCGACTTCCGCCTGGGGGCCTGATATGGCCTTCCGCACGGAATCCGAATTTACCGCGATGAGCGAGATCAATGTCACGCCGCTGGTCGATGTGATGCGGGTTCTGCTGGTCGTCTTCATGGTCACCGCGCCCCTGCTGATGCAGTCGGTCTCGGTCAAGCTACCAAAAACCGCCGCCGTCGCACCGCTAAAACCGGCCGCCACGCTGGAGCTCAACCTGACCAATCAGGGGGATATCCTGCTCGGCCGTAACAAGATCGCGGCAACGGCCCTGGAAGCTGAACTCAAGACCCGCTTCGCCAAGACCCCCGACGCCGCCATCCGGCTGCGGGCCGACGAACGCGTGCCCTATGGTCAGATCGCTCAGGTCATGGCCAGCGTCAGCCGTTCCGGTTTCCAGAAGGTAGCACTGGTCACGGCCGTGGGTTCTGCGGCGGGCACTAAAACCGCGAAGTGATTCCCATGTCTTTCCAGCCTCGCCACCGCTGGTCGGCGCTCTCTAGCGTTGCCTTGCATGGATTGATCATCGCCCTCTTGATGCGCGTCCCCGAACCCATCCCGGAACGCCCCCCAGAGGTCGAGGTCACGCTTGAACTACCGCCGCCAAAACCGCGCGCCAAAACCGCCAAGGCGGACCACAAGCGCCAGCCGGACAAGAAACGCCAGGCCAAAAAGCCCCGCAAAGCCGAGCCGCACACCCTGGAAGCGCGTTGGGAGCCCGACAAGACGGCCAGCAAACCGCCCGAAACGGCCGCATCGGTGCAATTGCCCGCGGTGAAGATCGAGCCGGTTGCGGCCGCCCCGTCCACCCCTACCTCGGCAGCACCCGACCCGAGCCGCGAGTCGTCCACACCCGACCCGGCTACCCCACCGCTGCAAACCACTCCGCTAGCCACAACCGCCCCCGCGCCAAGCGCGGCCAAGGTCAAGACGGCCGAGGCTGCCGCCACCGCTACGCACCCCGAAACCAGCCAGCAGGCGGGCGAAGGTGGTGAACTGTCCCTGCCCAGCAGCGCCTCCAGTCAAGCCAGCCGCAGTGGCAGTACCGGCCTCGACATGGCCGCCGCTGAACGCCCCGGGGCCCTGGCCCAGCAACCCAGCAGCGGCTCCGCTGCCTTGTCGCAGAGCGCCCAGCGCGCCAGTGCCGCCGATGTTGAACCCGGCCGCCAACTTCGCGCCGCTGATGCGGCAAACACGACGCAAACCACCGAGCAACGCGCCAGCACGGGTGGGGGCGGTGCGGCCCTGAGCGGCCAAAACCGCCACGCCTCGGCGGCCGGACAAGCCCCAACCGACCCCCGTCCGCTCCGTGTCGCCGGGTCAGGTAGCCGCGGCAGCGTCCAAAATACCCTGGCCAACAGCCCACGCGGTGCGCACGGGGCACAGCCCGCTACCACCCCTCACGCAGCCGGCGGCCTCGCCGCCGGTACTGCGGCCGGGCCGGCCTCGACCGCCACCCGCACCAGCCCAGCCGGTCTGGGCCTGGTTGAGGCCCCTCCGGGCTCACGCAACCTCGCCGAAGAGAGCACCGCACCGCCCGGCATGGCCATGACCTGGGCGCGTGGCCAGTCGCCTGGGGGCTATCGCGTGCTGCCGCCGGTTCCCACCGGCGTCGGTCAGATGAAGCTGGCCACCGCCCTTGCCCCCCGCCCCACGGCCGGAAATGCCGTCGCCATAGCCGCCCCCGCTTGGCAAAGCACCGCACCGCGCGCTGGGGCCCCGCTCCCTGGCGACGGTAAAACCATCCGCATGGCAGCGCTTGAGATTGGCCCCGCTCATATCGGCCTAGATACGGGACGCTTCAAACCGGCTTCGACCGCAGCCGCCGATGCAGCCGCCGCCAAACCGGGCGGCCCAGGCGGCAACGGCAGTGATGCGGAAGCCAGCCAAGCTGGCCTGCGCGCCTCGGCCCAGCCGCTAGCCGCACAAACCAGCGGTTTGGCACGGGCTAACCGGGGTCAGGGCACGCAGATCGCCGCTCAAGAAAGCGCTATGGCCGGACTAGAAAGCACGGCTGCCAACGCCTTTTGCAAACTCCCTACGGCCAACGAAACCAACCTTCTCAAAGCCGCCAAGGGCGCACCGCGCTTGATCAGCGGGACGCCGATGTTTAACCCGGTCTGGGTGCCGCCTGGTTCGCTGATCTTGCGCGTCCATGTCTTGGCCAACGGCGAGCCAGACCAGGTCTTGGTCAAAGAGTCGAGCGGTAGCAACATCCTCGACGAGGAGGCCGTCAACCAGATTCGTTCGGCCCGCTTCCAGCCCGGCGAACGCGATGGAAGAATCACCGACTACTGGGTCGATTTGCCAATCACCTATAACAAGCCGGGGCCCTTTGGCTTTGGCACAACCCCGCGTTAACGAATCATGACCATGAAATCGCTGCGTACACCCCTCCTGATTGCCACCGCCATCGCCACTTGGGCGGCCAGCCCCACCGTACTCGCCAACCGAACGGTGTCTCTGGCCGATATGGCCCTGCGCTACTACAACCAGGCCGCCCAACAAGGTGATCCGGAGGCCCAAAACCGCCTCGGGGTTTTATATGATCAAGGCCAACTCGTTGCGCAAAACCCCGCCCAAGCGCTAGCGTGGTTCCGCCGTGCGGCCGAGCAAGGCTATCCCGTGGCGCAATACAACCTCGGCCTCTTGCTGGCGCAGGGCCGTGGCACTGCCGCTGATCCCGCCCAAGCCGCCACCTGGTTCCTGAAAGCCGCCGAGCAAGGTTACCCGCCTGCGCAAGAGCAAATGGCAACCCTGTTGGATCAGGGCCTCGGCCTTAAGGCCGACCCCGTGCAGGCCGTGGTCTGGCTGAAAAAGGCCGCGCAAAACGGCAATCCCGAGGCCCAAAACGCCCTCGCCCTCCGCCTTCTGGAGGGGCGCGGCCTCGGCAAAGATGCCACCGAGGCAGTTCGCTGGTTGAGCCAAGCCGCCGAGACCGGTTCCGTGGTGGCGCAACACAACCTGGGGGTGATCTATCGCGAAGGCCAGGCTCCCGTCGCACGCGACCCGGCCCTCGCCCTCAAGTGGCTCGGGGCCGCCGCCAACCAAGGCTATAGCGCCGCGCAAAACAAGCTCGGCTGGATGCTGGAAAAGGGTGAGGCCGGTCCGGCCGATCCGGCTGCCGCCCGCGCCTGGTTCCAGAAAGCGGCCGAGGCGGGCGAGGTTCATAGCCAGCTTCATCTGGCCCAGTTGGCCGAACAGGCCCGGGCCTGGCCGGAGGCCCTGCACTGGTATCAACGGGCCGCCGCCCAGAACAACGCCATCGCGCAAAACCAGCTGGGCCTGATCTACCTAGATGGTAAAGCGGCGCTGTCCCTTGCGCCCGATGCTACGGCCGCGCGGGCTTGGTTCCACAAGGCCGCCCTCCAGAATAACGCCGATGCCCTAGCCAATCTCGGCATCATGGCGGAAACGGGACAAGGTTCAGCCATTGATCTGGCGGCGGCCCGGGCCTGGTTCCAGACAGCGGCCGATCTTGGCCATCCGCTCGCCCAAACCCGTCTGGGCACGCTATTCCTGCAACAGAACCAGATCCAGGAGGCCGCCCTCTGGATCACTCGGGCCGCCGAGGCTGGCTATGCCCCGGCCCAGAACAACCTCGGGACGCTCTTCGAAAAGGGGCAGGGCTTGACCAAAGATCCCGTCCAAGCCGCTGCGTGGTATCGCAAGGCCGCCGATCAGGGCGATCGCATCGCCCAATTCAACCTCGGCCTGCTTTTCCGCGATGGAGTGGGTGTGGCACGCAATGAAGAGACGGCACTCGCCTGGTTCCAGAAATCGGCCGAACAAGGCCATGCCAAGGCGCAGTTCAACCTTGCCCAGCTGTATGAACGCCTGCTGGAGCAGGCCAAAACCCCGCCCCCAGCAGCCCCATCTCCCACGCCGCCCGCCACGCCGCCTGCCGCCGTTCCAGTGCCGGCCCCGCCGGCTATGCCGACAATGGCTCCGTCTGCACCACCTGCAGCGCCTGCTGGTCCGCGTGATAACTCGAGCGCACCAGCGGCCCACACGCCGCGTTGACAAAGCCCAGCTCGGTGGCCAGACGACCGAGCTGCGCAAATTCCTCCGGCGGGGCGAAACGCTCGACCGCGAGGTGATGGCCTGAGGGTTGCAGATATTGTCCTACGGTGAGCATATTCACGCCGTGGGCGCGCAGATCGCGCAACACCTGTTCAACCTCCTCGGCCGCCTCACCCAGGCCCAGCATGATGCCGGACTTGGTTGGCACCCCCGGCAGCCGCGCCTTGAACGCCGCCAACAGTTGCAACGAATGCGCGTAATCCGCACCTGGACGCACGGCCTTGTACAGACGCGGCACGGTTTCCAGGTTGTGATTCAAGACATCCGGCGGATCCTCCGCCAAGATGGCCAGGGCAACCTCCATGCGGCCACGAAAATCCGGCACCAAAATCTCGATCCGGGTGGCCGGCGACTGGGCCCGCACAGCGCGGATGCAGGCGGCGAACTGGCTGGCCCCGCCGTCGCGCAGGTCGTCGCGATCGACGCTGGTGATCACCACATATTTAAGGCCCATCAGAGCCACCGCCTCGGCCAGTTTGGCAGGTTCATCAACGGCCGGCGGCAGAGGCGTACCGTGGCCGACATCGCAAAACGGACAACGCCGCGTGCACAGATCGCCGAGGATCATGAAGGTGGCCGTGCCATGACTGAAACATTCGCCCAGGTTGGGACACGCCGCCTCCTCGCACACGGTGTGTAGCTGGCGTTCGCGCAACAAGGACTTAATGCGGTTGACCTCGGGCGTTGCCGGGGCCTTGATGCGGATCCACGACGGCAGCCGCAGGCGCGGTTTGGCCTCGACTTTAACGGGGATGCGCGAGACCTTTGCAGCGCCTTTATGTAATACGGGATCGGCCATTGCAGCCCTTGCCACTTCAGACGAAAGTCGGCATTGTAGCCGACATGACGACACCCCCCTTTAGCCTTCCCGTCACGCTGCTGACCGGCTTTCTGGGTAGCGGCAAAACCACCCTGCTCAACACCCTGCTCCGCGCCCAGCCCCTCACGGCCGTGGTGATGAACGAATTCGGCGCCGTTGCCCTCGACCACCAGCTCCTCGAAGAACAACGCGGCCCGCTCGCCCTGTTGTCCGGCGGCTGCGTTTGCTGCCAAATCCAGGGCACGCTGGCCCCAACCCTGAAAAACCTGTGGATGGAACGGGCCAGCGGCCACTTGCCCCCCTTTGAACGCCTGATCATTGAAACCACGGGCATCGCCGACCCTGCGCCCATTATCGATACCCTGGTTTCCGAACGCTGGATCGCGGCCCGGCATCGCCTCGATGCCGTCATTACCCTGGTGGATGCACAACTGGGGGCCGGGCAACTGGCTGCGCATTTCGAGGCCGAACGGCAGGTTGCCGCCGCCGACCGCTTGCTGCTGACCAAAACCGATCTCGCCAGCCCCGCCCAGGCCGAGGCAACCCGCCATCGACTCCGCCAGCTCAACCCGGGCGCCCCACACATCGTGGTTACGGACGGGCAGATTGCCTCGGATGCCATCCTCAATCTGGACGCCTGGCGACCGCAGGCGCAACCAGAACAGCTGCTACGCTGGCTGGCCGTGCCCCACTTTGCCTCGGTCACAAGTAGCCGCCTGGTTGCCCCTACTGCGCCCAGCTCGGCCAACGCCGCGCATGGGGAGCGGATCCGCAGCTTCAGCCTTGTCTTTGATGCCCCGCTCGACGAAACCGCATTGGGCGCCGCCCTGAATATGCTGCGCAACTTCCGGGCCGAGAACCTGTTACGCATGAAGGCGATCGTCAACCTCAGGGGCCATGAACGGCCGGTGGTTCTGCACGGCGTGCAACATGTCTTCTACCCGCCGGCCGAGCTCGCGGCCTGGCCCGATGCCGACCGGCGCAGCCGCTTTGTTTTCATCACGGCTGACCTGGACGCCGAGTTTGTCGCCCGGCTGCTTGACGATTTCACCACAGCGTGCGCGGTGGAGTTTGCCGACCCCGCGCAAAGCGTCACAAACTAGGCTAATCTTCGATCCCATGAAATTTACCGTCGACTCCTTCCGCGCCTGCACTAACCGCCGCGTCACCCTGCTGGGCATGTCCGGTGTGGGCAAGACCTATTTATCGTCGCTGTTGCGCCGCAACGACTGGTTCCATTATTCGGGCGACTACCGTATCGGCACGCGCTACCTCGACGAACCGATTCTTGACCTGATCAAGCAACAGGCCATGCAAGTGCCCTTCCTGCGCGACCTGCTGCGCAATGACTGGATCGGCATCAACAATCACATCCGCATCGACGATCTGGGGCCGGTGATGTCCTTCGTCGGCAAGCTGGGTAATCCGGATCTGGGCGGCCTGTCGCTGGAGGAGTTCTCGCGCCGTCAGGCCTTGTACCGCGAAGGTGAGATCGCAGCGATGTTCGATGTCCCGGAGTTTGTCCGCAAGGGCCAGGAGATCTACGGCTATCATCACTTTGTCAACGATGTCGGCGGCAGCCTGTGCGAGCTTTTTGAGGCCGCCGCAGACAATCGCGTCATCGATCTTCTCGCCGAGAATTCGCTCATTCTGTACATCAAGGTCACCACCGCAGAAGAAGAAGAAACCCTCATCCGTCGCGCGGTGTCCGACCCCAAGCCGCTGTACTTCCGCCCCGCCTTTCTGGCCGAACACCTGCCGGTGTACATGGCCGAAAAAGGGGTGAGCTATGTCGCCGAGATCGACCCCAACGACTGGGGCCGCTGGGTATTTCCGCGCCTATTCCGCTCGCGCGTTCCGCGTTATGAGGCCATCGCCCGGCGCGGTTACACGGTTACCTCGCAAGAGGTGTCACAAGTGCGCGATGAGCAGGACTTTTTGAATCTGCTGGAAACGGCCATCGCACGGACTCCGGACTAACATGCCCCTCGTCGCTCACTCGGGACTACCCACCTTTCAGCGCCTGCGCGAGGCCGGCGTCACCGTGCTGTCCACCGAACGGGCCGGCACACAGGTGATTCGCGAACTGCATGTCGGCCTGCTCAACATGATGCCAGACGCAGCGCTGGAGGCCACCGAGCGCCAGTTCATGCGCCTGATCGGCGAATCCAACCCGATTGCGCAATTTTTCGTCCACCCGTTCACGCTCGACACCCTGCCGCGCGGCGACAAAGGGCGGGCACATATCCAAGCCTATTACGAGACCTTCGACCAGATTCGCGCCGCCGGGCTGGACGCGCTGATCATCACCGGCGCTAATGTCACCGGCGAAGACCTTACCCTCGAGCCGTTCTGGAACCCGCTGATCGAGGTCATCGACTGGGCCATGGAAAATGTCACTTCCACGCTCTGTTCTTGCCTGGCCACCCACGCGGTGCTGCACTTCCGCTACGGTCAACCGCGCGTGCGCCAAGCGGCCAAACGCTGGGGCGTGTTTGAACACCGCGTGGTCGAGCCGCGCCACCCGCTCGTGGCCGATGTAAACACCCGCTTCGATGTGCCGCATTCGCGCTGGAACGACATCGCCCCCGCCCAGTTTGCCAGCGCCGGCGTGCGGGTGTTGGTCGAAAGCCCGGAGGTCGGCGTCCATCTGGCGGTGAGCGGCGACGGCCTGCGCGCCGTCTTTTTCCAAGGTCACCCCGAATACGACACCATTTCGCTGCTTAAGGAATACAAGCGCGATGCGCTGCTGGCGGCACACGGAAAATTTCCCAACTATCCACCCTTTCCGTCGCGCTACTTCCCGCGCCACGCGCAAGCCGTGCTGGACGAATACCGCCAGCGTCTGCAAACGGCCATCGTTGCCGGCACGCCCGAGCCCGAGTTTCCTGAAAAATTGCTGCTGCCACATCTCGACAACACCTGGCACGACACCGCCGAGGCGATCATGGGCAACTGGATGGGTTGCGTCTATCAAGTTACCCACGGCGAGCGCGCCAAGCCGTTCATGGCCGGCGTTGACCCCAACGATCCACTGGGGCTGGGCTGGGCGGCGCCGGGATAAGCGCAAAACGATTAACGCCAAAACGGTGTTGGCTTTTGAAGCGCTCGTGGCATAATCGCGCGGATTTTTCTTTACTCCCTACTGTCCGGAGGCTATCGTGGCAAAAACCGCAGCAGAAAAAACGGTCGCAAAAAAGGCCGCCCCGGCCAAGGGAATCACTAAACCTGCCGCTGGCAAAACGGTTGTGAAGAAGCAAGCACCCGCAAAAGCCACCGCCAAGGTAACGGCTAAACCCGTCACCAAGGTTGCCAAACCCGCCGCTAAGCCGGTAGCTAAAGCCGTGGCTAAGAAGGTTGTTAAAACCGTTGCAAAAGTCACGCTTAAGCCGACCGCCAAGGCCGCCGCAAAACCGGTCACCAAGCCAGCGACCAAGCCAGCGGCGAAGGCCGTCGTCAAGGTCGCGGCTAAGGCGGTTGCTAAACCGGCGACCAAATCCGTCGCAAAAAAACCGGTGGCCGTCAAATCCGCCGGCAAGAGCGCGGCAAAAGCTACGGTCAAACCGGCGACGAAGAAACCCGCTGTAGCCAAGCCGGCGGCAAAAACTGCAGCGAAGGCTGTGGCCAAACCGCTAGCCAAAAAGTCCACGCCCAAGGCTGCTGCCAAGCCCCTCCGCAAAGGGGCTGCGAAGCCGACGGCCAAACCGGTAGCCAA
>SXTL01000073.1 GCA_005790965.1 Burkholderiales bacterium
CATAAAAAACGCCCCCGCCATGACCAGCGTTTCCTTGTTGGCGAGGAGGATGCGTTTGCCAGCGCGGGCCGCCGCCAGGGCCGGGCGCAGACCGGCAGCACCGACGATGGCGGCCATGACACTATCAACCTCAGGCGCGGCAGCGATCTGTTCTAGCGCCTCTATGCCGTACAGCACTTCGGTTGCGGTTCCGGCCAGCCGGGTTTGCAATTCGCTCGCCTTGGCGGCGGTCAGCACCACCGCATAACGGGGCTGGAATTGCCGACATTGCTCGGCCAGTTTGTCGATCTGATTCGCGCCGGACAGGGCGAAGATACGGAAACGCTCAGGGTGAAGGGCCACCACAGCCAAGGTGTTGACGCCGATGGTCCCGGTAGCGCCGAGGATGGTGAGGGTTTGCGGGTGCATATCAGCGGGTAAACCAGTGCCAGAGTAGGGCAGCGACGGGTAGGGTGGAAATCAGGCTGTCTAGGCGGTCGAGTACGCCGCCATGGCCAGGCAGAAGCGTGCCGCTATCCTTGACTCCGGCCTGGCGTTTAATCCAGGACTCGAACAGATCGCCGACGATGGACAACATCAGGAGCAGCCAGAAAAACCCCAGGCCCCGGGGCAGGCAGTTGATGCCACACAACGGCCACCACGGATACAGAATCAGCCCGTAGAGCGTAACCCCGACCGCTGCACCTAGCGCACCCTCGATGGTTTTGCCCGGGCTGATGGACGGCGCCAATTTCCGCTTGCCGAATTTGCGGCCCGTGAAGTAGGCCGCCGAATCGGCGATGGCAATGGCGCCGATAATGGCGAGGATAAGGTTGGGGTGAATACTGCGGAGCTCGACCAGCGCGAGCCAGAAGGCAGGGAGCAATATCAGCCCCAGCGGGAGCAGGCGGGCGGGCGTGGATGCCCAGCCACGAGAAAGCCACAGCGGTGCGATCAGCCACCAGAACAGCGCGGCCGGTAAAAACAGCCAAAGCGGAGGAAGCGCCAGGCTCGCCAAGGTGACGCTGATCGCACCGACCCCCAAAGTAAAAAGGGCGCGTTGGGGGTGATTGAGCGCTTGGCCGGCGCCGTGCGCGAGATTCGACCATTCCCAGGCCGCCAACAGCGTGACGATCAAGGTCAATATGGCCCAAACCGGAGCAGTCGCCAGATAGAGCGCGGCGGCGACGGCGCCAATCAGCACGGCTGCGGTCATGAGGCGCAGCTGCAAGTTGGATCGTTGGGCAAGGCTAGGCATGGGTTTGTTCGCTGGTGCGGCCAAAGCGGCGCTCCCGGTGTTGGTAAGATTGAATCGCAGCCGCCAGGGCCTCAGCATTAAAGTCAGGCCAATAGATGTCGGTGAAATACAGCTCGGTATAGGCGAGTTGCCAAAGCATGAAGTTGCTAATGCGCTGCTCGCCGCCGGTGCGGATGAAGAGGTCCGGTTCCGGGATGTCGCCCAGCGACAGGTATTCGGTCAGGCTGGTCTCGTCGATCACGGTGGCTTCTGGATTGGCCGCGCGCCAGCGGTTGACCGCGTTGAGGATATCCCAGCGGCCGCCATAGTTGGCGGCGATGGTCAGCGTGAGCCGATTGCACCCCGCCGTGCGCACCTCAGCGGCAGTGACCAATTCCTGGATACGGGGCGAAAAACGCGTCAGGTCGCCGACGACATTGAGGCGCACGCCGTTCTGGATGAGCCGATCAACCTCATCTTCCAGCGCCTCGACGAAGAGTTCCATCAGGCGGGACACCTCGGCCTCGGGGCGACGCCAGTTTTCAGAACTGAAGGCAAACAGGGTGAGATAAGCGACGCCTTGAGCAGCGCAGGCCTTGACGATGTCGCGAACCCGCTTGACTCCTACCGCATGTCCGGCCACGCGCGGCAGCAGGCGCTTTTTGGCCCAACGGCCATTGCCGTCCATAATGATGGCAATGTGTTGCGGGACAGCGGCGACCTCGGGGATGGCCTGGGTGGGACTAATGAGTTTGCGCAGCATGGTTGAATTGTAGCCGCCAAGGGCGGCCCCTACTCAAACAGCCATCAATTCTTTTTCTTTTTCTGCGGTCGCCTTATCAACTTCCGCAATGTGCTTGTCGGTCAACTTCTGGATGTCGTCGCTCGCCCGGCGCTCATCGTCTTCGCTAATCTCGCTCTTCTTCTGGCGGTCTTTTAAGTGGGCCAGCGCATCACGGCGAATATTGCGAATGGCAATCTTGCCTTCCTCAGCCTCGTGGCGAACGACCTTGACCAGATCACGGCGGCGCTCCTCGGTCATGGCCGGGATCGGGACACGAACCACATCACCAATCGTGCTGGGGTTGAGACCGAGGTCAGAATCGCGAATGGCCTTTTCAATCTTGGCCAGCATGGGTTTTTCCCAGGCCTGAACACCAAGAGTGTGCGAGTCCAGCACCGACACATTGCCGACTTGGTTCACGGCCATCAGGCTGCCGTAGTAATCCACCTTGACATGATCAAGGAGCCCGGCATGGGGCCGCCCGGTACGAATCTTGCCAAATTCGGTCTTGAGGGCCTCGACCGATTTGTGCATCTTGTCTTCCGCATTTTTCCGGATCTCTTGGGTCATTTTATTGCTCCAGATTAGAGGGTTACCCGCGTACCTTCATCCTCACCCATAACGACTCGCTGCAAGGCTCCGGGGTTGAAGATACTGAAAACACACAGGGGCAGGGCTTGTTCACGGCAGAGCGCAAAAGCCGCCGTATCGAGAACGCCCAAATTGCGGGCGATGGCCTCGTCAAAGCTGAGTGTGGTGTAGCGGCTTGCGGTGGGGTCTTTCTTGGGGTCTGCGGTATAGACGCCATCCACCTTGGTGGCCTTGAGCATCAAGTCGGCCCCGATCTCCGCACCGCGCAGGGCCGAGGCCGTGTCAGTGGTGAAAAAGGGGTTGCCCGTGCCGCCACCGAAGATGACTACGCGACCCGCCTCGAGGTGACGCACCGCGCTATCCCGCTCAAAAGATTCGCCGACATGACCGATTGAAACCGCCGTCTGCACCCGAGTATCTACCCCGGCGGCCACTAAGGCGTCTTTCAGGGCGAGGGCATTCATGACCGTGGCCAGCATGCCCATGGAATCGGCCGTGGTGCGGTTCATCCCGGACAGGGCACCGGTCGCACCCCGAAAGAGGTTTCCGCCCCCCACCACAATGGCGACCTGCACACCCAGAGCAACGACATCCTTGATCTGGGCAGTGATCCCGGCCAGTGTCGCGGCGTGATAACCAAAGGCGTCTGGCCCCATCAGGGCCTCACCCGACAGCTTAAGCAGGATGCGACGATAGGCGGGGGCGGCCATGAATCAGACCTTGGACGCGGCAGCAACCTCGGCTGCGAAGTCGTTAACTTTCTTCTCGATGCCTTCGCCGACCATGTACAGGGTGAAGCCGTGTACGGCGCCGCCCTTGGATTTCATCAACTGTTCAATGGTCTGCTTGTCGTCCTTGACGAAGGGCTGAGTCAACAGGGCGACTTCTTTGAGGAATTTCTGCACGGTGCCTTCGGCGATCTTGTCCAGCATCGCTTCGGGTTTGCCGGCTTCCCTGGCCTTCTCAATGGCGACGCGGCGCTCGGTATCGATCAGGGCCTGGGCTACGCCCGAGGCATCGAGGGACTTGGGCTTGGTCGCGGCGATGTGCATGGCCACATCACGGGCGGTGGTTTCGTCGCCGGTGATATCAACCAACACGCCAATCTTGGCGCCGCCGTGGATGTACTGGGCCAGCTTGCCTTGTGCTTCGACGCGAACAAAACGGCGCAAGCTCATGTTTTCGCCAATTTTTCCAACCAATGCGGTGCGAATTTCTTCGACCGTTTGAGCGCCGATCTTCATGGCGGAGAGGGCCGCCACATCAGCCGGATTCTGACTCACGACCATCTCGGCGAGGTTTTTGACCAGGGCCAGGAAGTCATCATTTTTGGCTACAAAATCGGTCTCGCAGTTCACTTCAATCATCGAACCCAGCTTGCCGTCGGCGGTAATATGGATGCCAACGATGCCTTCAGCTGCAACCCGACCGGCGCTCTTGGCCGCCTTGTTGCCAAACTTGACGCGCAAGATCTCTTCGGCGCGGGTCATGTCGCCATCGGACTCGCCCAGGGCGCGCTTGCAATCCATCATCGGCGCATCCGTCATTTCGCGCAGTTGTTTCACCATTGCGGCAGTAATTTCAGCCATTGTGTTCTCCAAATATTCAGTCAATAAAAAACGCGCCCTTTGGTGTGACCTTGGCGCTTGCTATGCCAAGGGACCACAGACCGGGCGCGCTTCGTTAGGTTTACTTATAACTTAGGCGCTGGCCTCGGGAGCGTCAGCCACCTCAACATATTCGTCCTGGGTGGCAGCCACGATGTCATCGATCACTTGCGAGCGGCCTTCCAACACGGCATCCGCCATGGCTTGGGCATACAGGCGGATGGCATTGGTGGCGTCATCGTTACCGGGAATGATGTGATCAATGCCGGCCGGACTGTTGTTCGTATCGACCACGCCGATCACCGGAATGCCCAGCTTGACGGCTTCGCTGATGGCAATTTTCTGGTAGCCGGTGTCGATCACGAACAGGGCGTCAGGCAGTTTGTCCATGTCCTTGATGCCACCCAAGCTGCGATTGAGATTGTCAAATTCGCGTTGCACGGTCAGGATTTCACGCTTGGACAGCGGCGAAGTCTCGGTATTGGCGAGTTGCGCCTCGAGATCCTTGAGGCGCTTCACTGACTGCTTGACCGTCTTGTAGTTGGTCAACATGCCGCCCAGCCAGCGGTGGGAAACCCAGGGCATACCACAACGGGCAGCTTCTTCAGCCACGATGTCGCGTGCGGCACGCTTGGTGCCAACAAACAGGATGGTGCCGCGCTTGGCAGCCAGTTGCCGTGCAACCTTGGCAGCGTCCTGCAGCATGGGCAGGGACTTTTCCAGGTTGACGATATGAATTTTGTTGCGGGCCCCGAAGATGAAGGGGGCCATTTTGGGGTTCCAGAAGCGCGTTTGGTGACCAAAATGGCAGCCGGCTTCCAGCATCTGACGCATTGTTACAGACATGAATTACTCCAGTTAAGGTTAGCACTGACATCCGCCGGAACTTGGAGACCCTCTCCAAAGCACCTTAACAGGCGGATGCGCAAATTACTCGCGATCGGAATACCGAAGGGTTAACCGGACTTGCGAGCCGCGAGATTCTATCCGCAGAACAGGTGATTGGGCAAGTAAATCGTGTGGAATAGACCGATCTGCGGCGCCCTCAAGGGGCCGGAGGACGCCGAGCCCAGGCCTCGGCGTCGCCATAATCGAGAAACTTCTGCGTCAGGCGATGCGGATCTTGACTGCGGTGCGCGTGTTTGATCGGGCACCAATAAGACTCGGTCAGCGCGGCAATCTCGCGCACATACTCGATCAGGCCGTTGGCGTAGCCGCAATAGAGACAATGAACCTTTTCGATCAGGTTGAGGTAGGCCAGCAGGTGACGGTCAATCACGATATGGTCCCGATGGCGCACGCGCTTGAGGCCGTAAACAGGAAAACAAATAAGCTGGTACAGGGTCGCCATCAGATCAAGCAAAACCAGCGGTACGATCAGGCTGTAGATAAAGGGCGCAGTCAGCAAATGGCTAAGGCGCGCCGTGAAGAGATAGCGTAGCAAGCCAGCCCGGTACTGGACCTGCACACGACGAATACCAGACTCGAAATGCACCCGACCCTGCTCAAGACGGTAATGCAGGCGAGCGCGGGTTTCATTGAGTTGCGCTAGCGCCGCCGCCTCCAGCTCGGCCTCAGCCTCGCGCAAGCGAATCAGTAGTTCTTCCATCGTTTTCATGAGTCAGCTTTCTGATCGAGTTTGCGCAGGTTGGCCAGGCGCTCGCCAATGCGTTGTTCCAGGCCTCGGTCGGTGGGGTTATAGAACTGGGCCTGCAGCCCCGTTGGCAGATAGCAAGCTCCCGCTGCGTAGCCCTGCGGTTCATCATGGGCGTAGCGATAACCTTGGCCGTAACCGAGGTCCTGCATCAACCGGGTCGGCGCGTTACGCAGAGGTTCCGGTACGGGCAGCGTGCCGGTCACCTCGACCAAGGCCCGAGCGGCCTTCCACGCGCTGTACACGGCATTACTCTTGGGAGCGACAGCGAGATAGGTGACGGCCTGGGCCAGAGCCAATTCGCCTTCTGGCGAACCTAATCGCTCGTAAGCGGCCACCGCCTCCAGCGCCAAGGTGTGGGCGCGTGGGTCGGCCAGACCGATATCTTCGCTGGCCATGCGGATCAGGCGACGGCCAATATAAAGAGGCTCAGCGCCGCCATCCAGCAAGCGCGCCAACCAGTACAAGGCAGCATCCGGATGCGAACCGCGCACGGCCTTGTGCAGGGCCGAGATCTGGTCGTAGAACTGATCACCGCCCTTGTCGAACCGGCGCCGGACGGCCGCCAGGACCTGGCTGCAGAATTGGCTGTCAAGTTCGGTCCGGCCAGTGGCCTGGGCTGCAACCCCCAGTTGTTCGACCAGGTTCAATAAGCGCCGTGCATCGCCGTCCGCATTGCCGAGCAGGACCGCCCGGGCAGCGCCATCCAGACGGATTGCCGAATTCTGCTGGGCCAGCGCCCGGTCGAGGAGGGGGCTCAACTCTGTATCGGTCAGGGATTTCAAGACATAAACCTGAGCGCGGGAGAGGAGGGCGCCAACGACTTCAAAGGACGGGTTTTCGGTAGTAGCACCAATGAAGGTAATGAGGCCAGATTCGACATGGGGCAGGAAGGCATACTGCTGCGCCTTGTTGAAGCGGTGTACCTCGTCGACAAAAAGCAGGGTCCGACGGCCGGCCTGGCGGTTGATACGGGCTCGCTCGATGGCCTCGCGGATCTCCTTAACGCCGGCCAGGACAGCAGAGATCTGCACAAAATCGGCCTGAAAATATTGCGCTGCCAGGCGGGCGAGGGTGGTCTTGCCCACTCCGGGCGGGCCCCAGAGGATCATTGAGTGCAGGCGGCCAGACTCAAAGGCCAGGCACAGTGGCATTCCCGGCTTCAGCAAGTGCGTCTGCCCGACAACCTCGCTCAGATGGGCAGGACGAAGGCGTTCGGCCAGCGGTATGGCATCGGCAATAAGGGGCGGCCTTGGCGCAGCGGCGCTAAACAGATCGTCACCCAAGAGATCGTCACCTAACAGAGGCGGATCCGCCTTAGCGGTCTCCGATAACATCGACACCCTTGGGCGGTTTGAAGCGGAACAGGTCGCTGGCTAGGGCAGGGTTGTGTTGCAGGCCGGAGAACTGGAGACGACTGGTTTGGCCGAGATTGTCTTTCAGTTCCAGCACCTCGATGTGGCTGCCCCGGAAACCAATACGCACCTGCTCAAAGGTGCCTTCGCCGCTCTTGGGCGTGGCGAGGAGCCATTCCAGGCCGTCGGAGGCTCCGGCATCCTTAAGCCGGAAGTGCTTTTCAATGTCGTTGCTACCGGCCAGAAGGGCGGCTGGGCTTTGTCCAATGGCCAGATTCATGCGCTGGACCGTCACTTGTTCCAGATCAGGGTCGTAGAACCAGACCTTTTTGCCGTCGCCGACAATGACCTGAGCGTAGGGTTTTTCATAGGTCCAACGAAACAGACTGGGGCGGGCAAAGACCATGCTGCCACTGCTGCTCTGCAGCTTGCGGCCGTTGCGATCCATGACGGTTTGGGAAAAGTGGCCGCGCAGGGTGCGAGTCTCTGATAGATATTCTTGCAAACGATCGAGGGCATCGGCTTGGGCAAGACGACCGCCCAAGGTCAGCAAAATAAGCGCAGCGGTGAGGAGGATTTTATTCATGGTCATGGCGGGGACTGATGACTTCTCGGTTTCCATTGGTTTGCATGGGGGAGACAATGCCGGCCGCTTCCATGGCTTCAATCAGACGCGCCGCCCGGTTATAGCCAATGCGCAGGTGGCGCTGGACGGCGGAGATGGAGGCGCGACGCGTACGCATGACGATGGCGACGGCCTCGTCATAGAGCGGGTCGGACTCGGCATTGCCCGCTTCGGCCTCGTTGCCCTCGCTGTCTTCGGCTTGATAGAGGACGCTCTCGTCATAGTTGGGCGGGGCCAGTTCGCGCAGGAATGCCGTGACGCGATGCACCTCGTCGTCGGAAACAAAGGCCCCATGAACCCGGGTTGGGACACCATGCCCCGGAGGCAAATAGAGCATATCGCCCATACCCAGCAGGGACTCGGCCCCCTGCTGGTCCAGGATGGTACGCGAGTCAATGCGGCTACTGACTTGGAAGGCGATGCGGGTCGGGATCTTGGCCTTGATAAGACCGGTGAGCACATCGACCGACGGACGCTGGGTGGCGAGGACCAGGTGAATGCCGGAGGCGCGCGCCTTCTGGGCCAGACGAGCAATCAATTCCTCGACCTTTTTGCCGGAAACCATCATCACGTCGGCCAGCTCGTCAATGATGACGACGAGGTAGGGCAGGTGGGTCAGGCGTTCCGGGGTTTCGGGAGTCAGGGAAAACGGGTTGGTTAGCGGCGTACCGGCCTTCTCGGCTTCGGCAATCTTGTGGTTAAGACCGGCAATATTGCGCACTGCCATGGTTGACATGAGTTTGTAGCGGCGGTCCATCTCGGTGACGCACCAGTTAAGCGCCGTGCCGGCCAGGCGCATGTCGGTCACCACGGGGGCGAGGAGGTGGGGGATGCCCTCGTACGAGGACAATTCCAGCATCTTTGGATCGACCATGATAAGGCGCACATCACGCGGCGAGGCCTTGTAGAGCAGGGACAGAATCATGGCGTTGATGGCCACAGATTTGCCAGAACCGGTGGTGCCAGCGACTAATAGGTGCGGCATCTTGGCCAAGTCGGCAACGATGGGAGTGCCGCCGATATCCTTGCCCAGCGCAATGGTGAGCGGACTCCCCATGTCGTGATAGACCTTGGCACCGAGAATCTCGGCCAGACGGACGGTCTGGCGCTGGGTGTTGGGGATTTCCAGGGCCATGCAGCTTTTGCCGGGAATTGTTTCGACCACGCGGATGCTGATCACCGACAGCGAACGCGCCAGATCTTTGGAAAGATTGGTAATCTGGCTGCCCTTGACGCCAGAGGCGGGCTCAATTTCGTAGCGGGTCACGACGGGTCCCGGGTAAGCCGCCAGGACCTTTACATCAACGCCGAACTCATCCAGCTTGCGTTCGATCAGGCGCGAAGTGGCTGTAAGAGACGCCTCATCTATCGCGACGCTGTTCTGGCCAGGCTCGTCCAGCAAGTGCAGCGGCGGCAACTGGCTGTCCGGGGTATCGCGAAACAAGGGGCTTTGGCGTTCTCTTTCCGGGCGAGCGAGGGCCGCGATAGCGGGCATGGGCGTTTCAATCTTGAGGACTGGATCACGGGTCATCCGAACCCGTTCGAGATTGACGGCGGCATCACGGCGATTCCCGGCCTCAAGGCCAGCGCGGCGATCCTGGCGGTCCTGCCAGCGCAGGATAATGTATTGGCCTAGGCGCTCAAGGCGGGTGCCGAGTTGTTCGCAGACCCGGAACCAGGACAAACCACTAAACAAGGACAGGCCAATCGCCAAACTAGCCACTAGGATGAGGGTGGCACCATCAAACCCTAGACCTGCTCGCAACAGGCCCTCGAGGCCTTGACCCAGGGTGCCACCCGCCCGGTGCGGCAAGCCAGTGGCAAGGGTATGAAAACGCATCGCCTCGAGGCTGGCGCTGGACAACAGGGTTAGCAGGAATCCGGTCAGGATCAGAACGCCGTGCGGATGCGGAGGCTCTTCATCGGGCAAAGCGCGCATGCGCTGCCACGACCACACCACACCCAGGACCGCCAGAACCATCCACCAACCCGCCGAATAACCAAATAGATAATAGAGGAGGTCAGCCAGCCAGGCCCCGAAACTTCCGCCCAAGTTGCTGGCTACCTCGTTATGTCCGGTTCGTGACCAACCGGGATCATTCAAGGTGTGTGTCGCCAGGGTCATCAATAGATAGACCGCTGTGGTCAGCGACAGAAGCCAAGCCGCTTCGCGCAGGACGCGCGTCCGCATCGGCGCGTTAACACGGCGCACCCGGGTATTGCGGGTGGGGCTGGCAAGACGCTTGAAAATGGAGGAAAGCATGGGCCGTCACTATAGAGGCAGTCGGGCTTGGACGCTATGGCTCATCTATCAACGCTATAATGTATATTATGTTAAATATCGGATGGGTGGGGTATGGTCCAGCAAGGCCCGACGCTCAGGGCGCCCTCCTTTCAGCGGCCTCGGGCATAATGAGGGTATTCAAACCAAACCTCTTGCGGAGTTCACTATGTCGAAGCACAGTCGTCTGCTTATTCTCGGATCGGGTCCTGCGGGCTACAGCGCTGCCATCTATGCTGCCCGTGCCAATCTGAAGCCTGTCATCATCACAGGGCTGCAGCAAGGCGGCCAACTGACCACCACCACCGAGGTCGATAACTGGCCGGCCGATGTCGATGGTGTCCAAGGGCCTGAACTGATGGAGCGTTTTCAGAAGCACGCCGAGCGCTTCGGCACCGAAATCCTGTTTGATCACATCCACACGGTCCGGCTGCATGAGCGTCCCTTTACGCTCATCGGCGATGCGGATACCTATACCTGTGACGCGTTAATTATTGCGACCGGGGCCTCGGCCATGTATCTGGGCCTGCCTTCGGAAGAAAAATTTATGGGCCGCGGCGTTTCCGGCTGCGCCACATGCGATGGTTTCTTCTACAAAAACCAGAAAGTGGCCGTCATTGGTGGCGGCAATACGGCGGTGGAAGAAGCTATTTATTTGTCCAACATTGCCAGTAAGGTCACCTTGGTACACCGCCGCGACACCTTCAAAGCTGAGCGCATCATGGTTGATCACCTGATGGAACGGGTGAAGGAAGGCAAAATCGTCCTTGAATTAAATAGCAATCTGGACGAGGTTCTGGGCGATGCCAGCGGCGTTACGGGAATGCGCCTGCGCCACAATGACGGCACCACCAAGAATCTAGCCCTGTCGGGTATTTTTATTGCCATCGGCCATAAGCCCAATACGGACATTTTTGCCGGACAACTGGAGCTTGACCACGGCTACATTGTCACCCAAGCCGGGCGCATGGGTAATGCCACGCAGACGAGTGTTCCGGGCGTCTTTGCCGCAGGTGATGTGCAAGATCAGATTTACAAGCAGGCCGTCACCAGTGCCGCCTCTGGCTGTCAGGCCGCTCTGGATGTTGAACGCTTCCTGGGCACTTGATGGCGCGCTGAGCCCCCGCCCCTACGCTTCTGTAATCAGGACGGGGGTTCCAACCGGCACTTGCGCAAAGAGCGTAATCAAGTCGGCATTCCGCATCCGGATGCACCCGTGCGACGTCGGTCTCTGGACAAAGCCCTCATCCGGCGTGCCGTGAATGTAAATGTAGCGCTGCATGGTGTCGCAATCGCCAAGCCGGTTAAAACCCGGTTCAAGACCCGATAGCCACAGGATGCGCGTTAATATCCAGTCCCGCTCCGGCTCAGCGCGACCCAGTTCGGGCGTGTAAATTTCGCCGCTTGGACGCCGCCCTACAAAAACGCTATTGAGCGGGCAGTCTGCCCCGATCCGGGCGCGAATAATGTGCGCGCCACGCGGGGTGCAATAGCTGCCCTTCTGCTCCCCAACGCCCTTGGCCGCAGTCGAGACGGGCCAAGTCTGAACGCCATTTTCTGTCACGAGTTCAATCAGCTGCGAATTAATGTGAATGTTGATTCTCATGTGCGATCCCCGGCCTCGCTGGCCGGCTTGCGGCGCCGTTCAGCAAAGAAGTCACGCAACAGACTGGCGCAGGTTTCTGCCAGCACTCCCCCTTCAACGCGGGTCTGATGGTTGATCTGCTCGGCATCAAAAAGTCGCAACACGCTATGTGCTGCCCCCGTTTTGGGATCAGTCGCCGCGTAAACGACCCGCGCGAGACGGGCGTGCAGGATCGCGCCAACGCACATCGCACAGGGCTCCAGGGTAACGAAGAGGCTACAGCCCGGCAGACGGTAATTTCCCATCTTTCCAGCGGCTGCGCGCAGTGCCTGAATCTCGGCATGCGCGCTGGGGTCATGTGCCCCGATCGGCTGATTAAAGCCCGACCCAAGCACTGCGCCGGCGGCGTCTACCACAATCGCACCCACGGGAACCTCGCCTGCCGCCCCGGCCAAACGAGCCTGGGCGAGGGCCAGACGCATGTAATCCTCATCCTCCATGCGGCGTCTCCAGTTCCAGATAGCGCGCTGCCAGCGGCAGATCGGCCGGGTGCGTTACCTTGAGATTGGCGGGATCGCCTTCCACCAACCGAGGGGCCAGGCCCAGGGCCTCGATGGCGGAGGCTTCGTCCGTGACGGCATCTCCAGCCTGCGTCAGCGCCTGTAGCAACATCCCCCGGCGGAACATCTGCGGGGTTTGTGCGCCCCAAAGTCCCGTCCGGGCGACGGTGGCGGCAATGCGACCGCCCTCCCCGGCTCGTTTCATGGTATCCGCCACGGGCACGGCCAGAATGCCCCCTACGGCGTCATCGCGTAGCTGGGTTATGAGTCGAGTGAGGGCGACCAGTGATAGACACGGACGCGCCGCATCATGGACGAGGATCCAATCGTTTTCTGCTACCGCCATGGCGCACAAGCCAGCCAACACCGTTTGTGCCCGAGTGGCCCCACCGCAGCGGTGCAAACGCAACTTGTGACAGGCGGACCAATCATGCTGAACCCACTCGCTGTCATCCGCTGCAATGACCACCTGGACGCTGCTGATCTCCGGATGCCGTTCAAAGACCTGTAGCGTATGCCAGAGCAAGGGCCTGCCTTGCAGCTCCAGATATTGCTTGGGCAAGGTATGCCCCATGCGGCTGCCGCTCCCTGCGGCGGGGATTAGCGCATGGAATTGGGGCATTGCGCAGACCATGGCATGGGTCAGAAACGATTAAAGCTGATGCGAAGCCAGCCCGTCGGCCAGCTTCGGCTCGAACCAGGTGGATTTTGGCGGCATGACCTGGTTGGCATCGGCCACCGCCATCAGATGCTCCATATGAGTGGGATGCAGAGCAAAGGCCAGAGCCATTTCGCCCGAATCCACCCGTTTTTCCAGCTCGGCGAGACCGCGGATACCGCCGACGAAGTCGATGCGCTTGTCGCGGCGCGGATCGGTAATTCCGAGGATGGGAGCGATCAGATGCTTTTGCAACAGACTGACATCCAGCCGCTCAACCGGATCGCTCGGCACCAAGCTAGGATGGATGTGCAGGCGCCGCCAGCGGCCGCCCAGGTAAAGACCAAACTCACGCGGCTGGGTCGGTTTGACCGGGCCATCGGCATCCTCGACGGTGAAGTTGGCGGCAATCCGCTGCAGCAAATCAGCCTCACTCAAACCGTTCAAGTCCTTGATTACGCGGTTGTAATCAAGAATCTGCATCTGGTGGTCAGGAAAGATAACTGAAAGGAAATAGTTGTAAGCCTCGTGGCCATCGTGCTGTGGATTGGCTGCCTTGCGGCTGGCACAAATCCGGCTGGCCGACGCCGAGCGATGATGGCCATCGGCAATGTAGAGGGCTGGCAAGGCATCAAACAGCGCCGTCAGACGCGTCACGCTCGGCGCATCGCGAATCACCCACAGGCTATGCCGCACGCCAGTCTCGGCTATCGCATCGGCATCGGGGGCGACCTGGGTCGCGCTATTCAGAAGGGCATCGATCTCAGGGGCGTTCGGGTAGGCAAGCAGGACGGGGCCAGTTTGCGCATTCAGGGCCTCGATCTGGCGGACACGATCGTCCTCCTTGTCCGGGCGGGTGAACTCGTGCTTGCGGATGCGGTTGGTGTCGTAATCGGCGACCGAGGCAGCGGCCACAATGCCAGTCTGGACATGGCTGCCCATGATCAAGCGATAGGCGTAGTAGCACGGCGCCTCGTCCTGAACCAAGACCCCGGCGGCGATCATCGCCTGCAGATTCTCGGCGCCTTTGGCATAAACGGCAGGGGCATAAGGGTCGGTATCTGCGGGTAGATCAATCTCAGGCTTGGAGATATGCAGAAAACTGTAGGGCCGGCCGGCTGCCAAAGCCCGCGCCTCCTCGGTATTTAACACATCGTAGGGCGGAGCCACGACTTCAGGCGCACGGCCAATCGCGGGACGCAGGGCGGGGAACGGACGAACCAGGGTCATTTGAGATTCTCGAGCAGGAAATAAAGCAGGTGATAAGTGAGGGCCAGCGCTGAGCAGCGAGGGGGCAATTTCTGATGCCTCGCATTCTAACCGCAAGCGGCCCTTCTCGCGGCAGGATCCCCCGCTACAGGGGCCAGGTAGACAGCCACCGGCAGCCGGCAAAGACGGCACCACAAAAGGCACGACATTGTCGCTTGGTACATCGACTGAGCGACGCAAATCCACGCTCACCGGGCAGCTGCCGTGCAGCAGGACGGTGGCCTGAAGTCGATCGACACCGGTCCGGGAAAATTCAAAGGCGTAGAGGCGTTTCCAGACCAGATGGCCGTGCTCATTGCGTGTCGTGCGCAAAGAACGCAGGGTGACGGTCTCATCGAGAAACTGCAAACCGTTACGCTCACACGCAGCGCGGGCCGAGGCCACGGCCATCTCGCGGGCCTTCAGTCCGCTGAACCAGAACCAGACCAGAATGGCCATGGCGAGCAGCGTGAAAAGTTCAGGAGCGGGCATGGCCGGCATGATAAGCCAGATCGCCGGGCCTTTATAATTCGCCCATGACCGATGTTGCACCCCTCCGTTTTCCGCCTTCTGGCCAGCGCCTGCTCCTCCCCCTCCCGCCTGGCTCTGCCGATGCCCTGCTGATTGCGGACCTGCTTCGCTCGCCCGCCAAAAATATGGAGGCGGCAGCGCAACCCGCCCGGCAGCGCATCCTGCTACTGACTGCCAGCGCGGCAGATGCGCAGCGGCTTGCCAATGAGATCCCCTGGTTCGCCCCAGACCTGAGGGTGGGCCTGTTCCCGGACTGGGAGACCTTGCCTTACGACCCGATCTCACCGCATCCCGATCTGGTCTCGGAACGACTCGCCACCCTCTGGCGCGCTCTGCAGGGCGATCTGGACTGTTTGATCGCTCCAGTGGCGACGGCCATGCAACGCCTGGCCCCGACGGCGTTTCTCTCTAGTCAGGCCTTCCTCTATAAATCCAAGGACAGACTCGACGCCGACGCCTTACGAACCCGGCTCATCGCAGCCGGCTATTGCGCCGTGAGCCAGGTTTACACCCCGGGCGAATTCGCCCTGCGAGGCGGCGTTTTTGACCTCTTTCCGACGGGCTCTGCCCTGCCCTACCGCATCGAATTGTTCGACGCCGAGATCGAATCGATCCGCACCTTCGA
>SXTL01000006.1 GCA_005790965.1 Burkholderiales bacterium
AACCCTCAACGCCACGCCGCTCGCATGGCCAAAAAGAAGGCCGTGATTGACGCGGCCATCGCTCAGGCCGATCGGGAAAAAGGCCTCTTACTGGTGCTGACCGGCAACGGTAAGGGCAAGTCTTCCTCCGCCTTTGGCATGGTCGCACGCGCCCTGGGTCATGGCATGACGGTGGGCGTGTGCCAGTTTATCAAGGGCCGTTCCGATACCGGCGAGGAGGCCTTCCTCGGCCGGCAACCCGGTGTCGATTGGCATGTTTTGGGCGAGGGTTTTACTTGGGACACGCAGGATCTGCAACGCGACATCGCTACCGCCAAAAGGGGTTGGGAGGTGGCACACCGGATGTTGGCCGATCCGACGCTGTCATTGGTGGTACTGGATGAGCTGACCTATTTGCTGAGCTACGGCTGGCTGGATATGGCTACTGTGCTGGCTGATCTGGCCGCCCGGCCGCCCGGCCAGCATGTCGTTATCACTGGCCGCGCGGCACCGCAGACGCTGCTCGATGCGGCCGACACGGTGAGTGAGATTGGGGATGTAAAACACGCCTACCGGGCCGGCATCAAGGCGCAACCGGGCGTGGATCTGTAAACCGCAGCAGCGGCTTTTTGGGCTATATTGACGACACTTTTCAGGAGGAAATATGTTCACATGCTCGAGGACTCAGCAACGCGTTATCGGCTTCGGCCTGATGGCTTTTATGCTGGCGACGCGTTTCCATCACTTTGGCGATGCGCTGCATCTTCCGGATGCGTCGTGGGCCATCTTCTTCATTGCCGGTTTTTATCTTTCACCCTTGTGGCTAGCCAGCCTGATGGTCGAGGCGGTGGCCATTGATGCGGTTGCGCTGGGTTGGCTGAATGTCTCGGCGTACTGCCTGACCCCGGCCTACGGCTTCTTGCTGGCAGCCTACGCTGTGTTGTGGCAGGGCGGCCGCTGGCTGGTCAAGCGGCAGACGCTGGTGGCGCTGATGGGGGCATCCAGTGTGGCGGTCTGCAGCGCTTTCGTGCTGTCCAATGTGAGTTTCTATTGGTTGGGTGGCCAGATTGCCGAGCCGACCTGGGCCGAGTTTACGGCGCAGTTTGTGCGTTATCTGCCTCTGTATCTCGGTGCGACCGGGCTGTATCTTGCTGTGGCTGCCCTGGCCCATGGGTTGCTGACGCAGCGCTTGGGTGCACCCGCAAAATCTGAGTGAAAACTTTAATCCTGGGTGGCGCCCGCTCGGGCAAGAGCGGGCTGGCTCAGCGACGGGCCCAGGCCACTGGTCGGTCAGTGACGCTGATTGCTACCGCCCAGGCGCTGGATGCCGAGATGGCGGAACGCATTGCCCGGCATCAGGCCGATCGGCCGCCTAGCTGGCGCACCGTCGAGGAACCGCTGGCGCTAGCGGCCGCGCTCAAGGCTGAATGCGCTACAGATCGTTGTGTGATCGTCGATTGTCTGACCCTGTGGTTGACCAACCTGTTGCTCGATTCCGAGGCGCGCTTGGCGGCTGAAACCACGGCGCTTTTAAACACCCTGCCCGATTTGCCGGGTGAAATCCTGTTGGTAGCGAATGAAACCGGGCTGGGGGTCGTACCGGCTGATGTCTTGTCGCGCCGTTATGTTGATGTTGCCGGCTGGCTGCATCAGTCGCTGGCCCAGGCCTGCGACCGCGTCGTACTGACGGTGGCGGGGCTGCCTGTGGCGTTGAAGGGATAAGGTGTGGACTGGTTGAATGAACCGATCAAAGCGTTGGATCTGGCTGCTGAGGCGGCGGCTCGGGCTCGTCAGGCGCAATTGACCAAGCCGCCGGGGGCGCTGGGCGAGCTGGAGGCGTTGGCGATCCGGCTGGCGGCCATGCAGGGAGTGGAGCGGCCGCGACTGGATACCCTCTGGGTGACGGTGTTCGCGGCCGATCATGGCGTGGCGGCGGAGGGGGTATCGGCCTTTCCGCAGGCGGTGACGGGCGAGATGGTCAAAAACTTTGCGCGCGGTGGCGCAGCGATCAGCGTCGCGGCGCGCGCGATTGGTGCGCCCATGGAGGTGGTTAACCTCGGCACGGTGGCGGATATCGGCGCCGTGCCGGGGGTCTTGCATCTGCCGCTCGGTCTCGGTACGGCCAATATGACCCGGGAAGCGGCGATGAGTGAGGCACAATGCGCGCAGGCCCTTGCAGCAGGCCGGCAGAGCGCGGAGCGGGCACGGCGGACTGGAGCACAGCTGTTCATCGGCGGCGAGATGGGGATCGCCAATACCACCGCAGCAACAGCTTTGGCTTGTGCCTTGCTGAACGAGACGCCGCGCCTCCTGGCTGGCCCCGGCACGGGCCTAGATGCAGCTGGCGTGGCGCACAAGGCGGCGGTGATCGCGCGGGCGCTGGAGCGGCACCGCGGCGCGCTTGGAAAACCCTACGAGGCCCTGCGCTGTCTGGGCGGTTTCGAGATCGCCGCGCTGGTCGGGGCTTATCTTGCCTGCGCCAAGAATGGCGTGGCGGTGCTGGTCGATGGTTTCATCAGCACGGTGGCGGCGCTGGCGGCCGAGCGGCTCTGTCCGGGCACGGCGAACTGGTTTCTTTACGCCCATACTTCGGCCGAGCCGGGCCATGTGCGCATCCTTGCCGCGCTTAACGCGAAACCATTGCTGCATCTGGGTATGCGCCTGGGCGAAGGCAGCGGCGCTGCCGTGGCGGTGCCGCTTTTGCGCATGGCCTGCACTCTGCACAACGGTATGGCAACTTTTGCTGAGGCCGGAGTGAGCGAGCGTGATGATTGAGGGCGCTGTTGTTGTGACGGTCCTGCGGCACGGCGAATGTGAGGGCCGCAACGCGGTGTTTCGTGGCCGCACCGATGATCCGTTGTCAGCGAAGGGTTGGGCGCAGATGCGCGAGGCGGTCACGCACCTGCCCCCATTGGACAGCATTAGCAGCTCGCCATTGCAGCGTTGCCGTGCCTTTTCCGCCGAGTTTGCCGCCAGCCGTAGTTTGCCGTTGCAGGTAGAAAACGGTTTTCGCGAGCGTGATTTCGGTACTTGGGAAGGCTTGAGCGCCGCTGAGGTAGCGGCGCGTTTCCCAACCCAGGGCGATCCACGGCAAAATCCTTACGACAACGCGCCGGAGGGCGGCGAAGCGTATCCCGATTTCCGCGTCCGGGTGGAAACGGTTTGGGCGGAATGGACTGCTCGTCTGGGGCCGGGCCATCACCTGCTGGTGGCGCACGCCGGCATCATGCG
>SXTL01000074.1 GCA_005790965.1 Burkholderiales bacterium
CCATGCGCCACCAAGGCACGAGCGGCATCGGGAGTGGCAATATTGCCGCCAATCACCTCCACCTGCGGAAAGTTTTTCTTGACCCACTGGACACGCGACAGCACACCCTGCGAGTGGCCGTGCGCCGTATCGACGACGATGACATCGACGCCCGCTTCAGCCAGGGCCGTCACCCGTTCCTCAGTATCACCGCCTACGCCAACCGCAGCGCCGACCCGCAGGCGCCCGTAGGCATCCTTGTTGGCATTGGGATATTCGCTCGACTTCAGGATGTCCTTCACGGTAATTAACCCGTTCAGTTCGAAGGCGTTGTTGACCACCAGCACACGCTCCAGACGATGCTGACGCAGCAAGCTGATTACCTCGTCGCGCGGAGCGCCTTCGCGGACCGTCACCAGGCGATCACGCGGCGTCATGATATTGGCCACCGGTTGATCGAGGTTGCTCTCAAAACGCAAGTCGCGGTTAGTAACGATACCGACCACGCGCCCCTGTTCGTCGATCACGGGCAGGCCGGAAATTTTGTGCTGACGGGTCAGATTAAGTACATCACGCACCGTCATTTGCGGGGTGATGGTGACCGGCTCCTTGACGACACCGGCTTCATAGCGCTTGACGCGAGCCACCTCGGCGGCCTGTTGGCGTGGGGTGAGGTTTTTGTGAACGATACCAATGCCCCCTTCCTGCGCCAAGGCAATGGCCATGCGCGCTTCCGTCACGGTATCCATCGCGGCGGACAGCACCGGCATATTAATGCGGATATTGCGGGTAAGCTGGCTGGCTAAACTGACATCGCGGGGCAGGATGTCGGAATGAGCCGGGACGAGCAGAACATCGTCAAAGGTGAGAGCTTTCTGGATGACACGCATGATTTTATGGCCTCGCGCAAAGCGAGCATTATACCGAGCCACCGCCGTCCTTTCTATCCCCCTTTTTTCATAACCTTACCTTCTTCTGCACGCTGCCGGCGAACCTCTTTGGGGTCCGCAATCAGGGGGCGATAGATCTCCACGCGGTCTCCGTCCCGCACAACGCTGTCCAGCTTGGCCAACTTGTTCCAGATGCCCACTTTGTTGAGCCCGGCCAGATCCATCTCGGGATGTTCTGTCAGCAGACCGGAACGCTCGATGGCATCCTGCACCAGCGCACCGTCTGGTACCTCAACCTGAACCACAAATTGCTGCCCGGGCAGCGAGTAGACAACTTCGATAGTGCTCATAGTCTCTTCAAGGCCTAGCGTGCACCGTAGACCTGTTCGGCACGCTGGATGAAAGAATCCACCAAGGAACCGGCAATATAGCCGAAGACCGGCCCCAACACGGTGTCAAAGGCGGCATTAGAAAACTCATAATGGAGCTTGAATTCAATCTTGCACCCAACAATGGCGTCCGGCTCACCCAACGGCTGGAAGCGCCAGCCGCCCTCCATTTTCCGGAAGGGTCCACTCTTGAGGCGAATATGCATCTCGTGCGGGGCATGCTTGAGGTTGCGTGTTGTGAAATGCTGACGCAGATGATGGTAGTCAATATGCAGCGTCGCCTCGGTCACCGCCTCATCCCGCTCGTGCAGGTCGGTATGGCCGCACCAAGGCAGGAATTGCGGATAATCCTCGACCTGATCGACCAGGACAAACATCTCAGCGGGGGTATAGGGCACCAGGACGGATTTGACGACTTCAGACATTGAGGCGTTTCGAACGAGAAAGAACCGCTAAAATACACGAATTCACCACCGACCCGCCACGATCATTTCCCGCCCATGAGCATTGCTGAAAACAAAAAGGCCTTCCACGACTACTTCATCGAAGAGCGTCTCGAGGCCGGAATCATGCTCGAAGGCTGGGAGGCCAAGGCGATCCGGGCCGGCCGGGTGCAGATCAAGGAGGCCTATGTCGTCATCCGTGGCGCCGCCCTGTGGCTGATTGGTTGCCACATCTCGCCGCTGACTACGGCTTCCAGCCATATTCACCCCGACCCCACCCGCAGTCGCAAGCTCCTCCTCCACGCCGCCGAAATCAGCAACCTGATCGGCAAGGTCGAGCGCGCCGGCTACGCCCTCGTCCCGCTCAACCTGCACTACACCCGTGGTCGCATCAAACTGGAAATTGGCCTCGCCAAGGGCAAAAAACAGCACGACAAACGGGCGACCGAGAAGGAGCGCGAGTGGAATCGGGAAAAACAGCGCCTGCTGCGTAAAGAAGTGGCGTGAGTCTGTGCGCTACCTTTGCTGTCCCTGAAGCATGAAATCCGCCCTCGTCAGCCTCGATTCACTGCCCCGTTGCGATGCCATTATTGATGCGCGCAGCCCAGCGGAGTTTGCCGAGGATCACATCCCCGGTGCCATCAACCTACCCGTTCTGGATAATGATGAACGCGCCCGCATCGGCACGATTTACGCCCAGGAATCGCCGTTTTCCGCTAAAAAGATCGGCGCCGCGCTGGTGGCACGCAATGTCGCGCAGCATCTTGAAACGCACTTCCTGAGCCAGGAAAAAGGCTATCGGCCGCTCGTTTATTGCTGGCGCGGTGGAAACCGCAGCGGATCCATGGTCACTATTCTGCGGGCCGTCGGCTGGCAAGCCTTGCAGCTTGAGGGCGGTTACAAGGCTTTCCGCAAACAGGTAATGGCTGACCTCGAAACCTTACCCGAGACCTTGCGCTTCATTGTTGTCTGCGGCCCCACCGGCAGCGGCAAGAGTCTGTTTCTGCGCACCTTGGTCGATGCGGGTGCCCAAGTGCTTGACCTCGAGGCCCTCGCCGCGCACAAGGGCTCACTGCTGGGCGCGCTACCCGATACGCCGCAGCCCAACCAGAAGTGGTTTGAAAGCCAGATCTGGCAGACCTTGCGTGGCTTTGACCCAGCTCGTCCGGTGTTCGTCGAATCGGAAAGCAAAAAAATTGGGGCTGTGCATGTCCCCGCCCGTCTAATCGAGCGCATGCGTGGTTCGGAGTGCCTGCGCTTGGCGACCGACCCCGCCGTGCGCATTGCCCTGCTCAAGGATGAATACACCCACTTTCTGGCCGACGCAGCCCGCCTCAACCGCCAGCTTGACCTATTAATCGACCTACGCGGCCGCGCCCGCATCGAACACTGGAAAGAATTAGCGCTGGCCGGTGATTGGGACACACTGGTGGGCCTGCTCCTCACTGAGCATTACGACCCCGCCTACCAGCGCTCGCTTGGCAGCAATTACCCGCAGGCCGAGCAGGGACCGCTGTTGCGTCTCAGCGCAGCCGAACCTATAGCTATGCAAGCCTTGGCCGCCACGGCAATCGATCTGTTTCACTGATCAAGCCCGCGCTTGCTGACGCAGCGCAGAGGACCCTCAGCTTCGCTGGAGCAAGCACACCGCCTCGGCCGCGATACCTTCGCCGCGACCCGTAAAGCCCAAGCGCTCGGTGGTGGTGGCCTTGACATTGACCGCATCGACAGCAAGACCCAGGTCGGCGGCAATATTGGCGCACATGTCGGGAATATGCGGCGCCATTTTCGGGGTCTGGGCAATGATCGTGGCATCCACATTCCCCGTCTGCCAACCGTTTTGGGCCAGCAAATTGGCAACCTGTCGCAGCAGCTTGCGGCTGTCGATGCCCTGATAACGCGGATCAGAATCGGGGAAATGCCGCCCAATGTCGCCCAACGCGGCGGCGCCCAAAAGCGCATCGCAAATGGCATGCAGCAACACATCGGCATCCGAATGCCCCAGCAAGCCCACAGGATGAGGAATTTTCACCCCACCGATAATGCAATCGCGACCTTCTGCAAAGGCGTGCACATCAAGACCATGCCCAATTCTGAACGACATCACGGTTACAATCCTCCTGTTACGATTTCGCAAGTGTGCCATGAAACTTTCCCCAAGCGCGTCTTCAGGCCCCGTCGTGTATGGCATCCCTAACTGCAGTACGGTGAAAAAGGCACGCGGCTGGTTGGAGGCGAACGGGATTGTCTATACCTTCCACGATTACAAAAAGCAGGGCGTGCCAGTGGCCGAACTGCAAACAATGATGGCTGCGCAGGACTGGGAGCCTTTCTTGAATCGCCGTGGCCCCACTTGGCGCAAGCTGGATGCCGCTACCCAGTCCAGCGTGACCGACGCGGCTAGCGCATTGGCGGTCATGCAGATCTACCCCAGTGTCATCAAGCGCCCTTTGCTTATTTTCAACAACCGTCATTGGCTCGGTTTTTCCGAGGATGCTTATGCCGCCTTCTTTGCTTGATAACACGCCCATGCAGGATGCCGCCGTTTGCTACGCGCACGAACTCATCGGTCGCCGCTCGCTGACCCCGGACGATGCCGGCTGTCAGGCCTGGCTCGGCGCACGGTTAAGCGCCTTGGGTTTCACGCTTGAGACCCTCGTGCAGGGAGGTGTCACCAACCTATGGGCCTGGCAAGCCGCGCAAGGTCGCCCGGATCAGCGCGGCCCCCTGCTCTGCTTTGCAGGTCACACGGATGTAGTGCCCACTGGCCCGCTCGATAAATGGGCGAGTGATCCGTTTACGCCCAGCCAACGCGATGGCCGTCTGTATGGGCGCGGCGCCGCCGATATGAAGTCTTCTATTGCGGCCTTCCTGGCTGCCAGTGAAGCCTTCGTGCAGGACCACCCCGAGGCCAAGGGCCGCCTTGCCTTTCTGATTACTTCCGACGAAGAAGGACCGGCTATCGATGGCACGGTGCGTGTCGTCGAGGCCCTCAAGGCGCGTGGCGAACGCATTGACTATTGCATCGTCGGCGAACCCACCTGCGTGACGGCGTTGGGCGACACCATCAAAAATGGGCGGCGGGGCTCGCTGCACGGTCGCCTGACCGTGCGCGGCAAGCAAGGCCATATCGCCTATCCAGAAAAGGTCAAGAATCCCATCCATCTGGCTGCGCCAGCCATTGCTGAACTGGCAACGACCGAGTGGGATACCGGCAATGAATTCTTCCCGCCCACGACCTGGCAAGTCTCCAATATTCATGCCGGTACCGGCGCGACCAATGTTGTCCCCGGAGCGCTAGAGCTTGTCTTCAACTTTCGCCATGGCACGGCCAGCACAGTCGCCACGCTGCAACAACGCGTGCATGCCATTCTCGATCGTCATGGCCTTGATTACGCCCTCGACTGGGAGATCGGCGCGCAGCCCTTCCTTACTGGCCGCGGCCCCTTGGTTACGGCCCTGACCAAGGCAATTCGCAGCGTCACCGACTTGACCCCCACCCTCTCCACGACCGGCGGCACCTCGGACGGCCGCTTCATTATTGATGTCTGCTCGGAGGTCGTTGAGTTTGGGCCGATCAACGCCTCGATCCACCAAATTAATGAATCGGTCGGCCTCGACGAGGTCCGCGCCCTGACCCAAATCTACCGTCAAACGCTGGAGGCCCTGCTTGCCTAATCCTGCCATCGAATGCCAAGAACTTCTAACCGTCCGCGACTGGCTGCGTTACGCCGTATCGCGTTTTAACGCGGCCCATCTAAGTTTTGGTCACGGCGCTGACAATGCCTATGACGAAGCAGCCTGGCTGATCCTTTCCAGCCTGCATCTACCGGTTGACCAACTCGCGCCCTTTCTCGATGCCCACCTGCTTCCGCATGAGCGCACCCTCTTGGCCGAACGCATCCAGCGCCGCGTGGAAGATCGCATCCCGACCGCCTATTTGACCGGTGAGGCCTGGCTGCACGGCCTACGCTTCGAGGTCACACCGGATGTCATTGTCCCGCGCTCCTTCCTGGCCGGCATGATCCTGAATCACCTGGAGCCTTGGCTGGACGAGACACAGCCCATTTCTCGCTGTCTGGACCTGTGTACCGGCTCGGGTTGCCTGGCCATCCTGCTGGCCCATGTCTTTGAGGCCGCCGAGGTCGATGCCATCGACCTGTCGCCAGCGGCCCTGGCCGTCGCTCGCCGCAATGTCGATAGCCATGGCGTCGCGGCGCGCGTCCGCCTGATCGAATCGAACCTGTTTACCGAGGTGGCTGACCAGACTTGGGACCTCATCGTCTCGAACCCGCCCTATGTGGACGCGGCCGCCATGCGGGCCCTGCCAGCCGAATATTGCCACGAACCAAGCCTGGCGCTGGCCAGCGGCAACGATGGCCTTGACGCAACCCGCGTCATCCTGCGCGAGGCCAAGCGCCACCTCAACCCCGGCGGCCTTCTGGTAGTCGAGATCGGCCACAATCGCACGGCATTAGAGGCCGCCTTCCCGACGATCGACTTTATCTGGCCTGAAATCGAAGGCGGAAGCGACATGGTTTTTGTCCTCCAGCGCGATCAACTCCCTGATTAATTGTCGCAATCAATAACGCAAACCCACCCTATAATCCGCCCCGCCCACTTTTATTAGGATCTGCCATGCAAGAATTTGACCTATTCATCAATTCCATTGGTGCCTTCTGGTCCGAACTGGCCGGCTTTCTGCCGCAGGTTCTCATCGCTCTGGCCCTGCTGTTCATGGGCTGGATTTTGGCCAAGCTAGCCCGTGCCGGAACCATGCGCCTGCTCCAGATGCTCAAGTTTGATCGGGCCACCGAAAAATCGGGCCTGGAATCTTTCCTACAACAGGCCGACCTGGATGTCTCGGTCGCCCGCGTCATTGGCAACCTAGTCTACTGGCTCATCATCCTGGTCATGATCGTGACCGTGGCGAACTCGCTGGGTCTGTCCATGGTGGCCGAACTCTTCAACCGCGTCGTGCTCTACATCCCCAATGTCATCGTCGCCATCCTGGTCCTTGTGTTCGGCACCATCCTGGCCCGCTTCATTAACCGCATTATCTTTGCCTGGCTCAATAACATTGGCTTCTCGGGCGCCCTGACCATATCCACCTTCTCCGAATACGCCATCATCGTGTTCGTGTTCTTTGCTGCCGTCGAGCAACTGCAGATTGCTAACGAACTCATCACCGCTGCCTTCATCATTGCCTTTGGCGCGGTCGGCTTGGCCTTTGCCATTGCCTTTGGCCTCGGAGCCAAGGATGCGGCCCAGCGCAGCATCGAAAAACTCTTCAAGGACTAAGCCCATGTCTGGCCGCCGCGCCCTGTTTTCCGTGGCGGCCTTATGGGCAAGCGGGTTGGCTAGTGGTTGGACTATAGCGGCCACGCCGCCGCCCCCCGGCCTGGACCCCGCTGGCCTTAAGGCATGGGCCCAGTACCAAAAAGAACCCGCCCATCGTGCCTTTGCTATCGCACCCGGCGGCCAATGGGGCTGGCGTTCCGGCTTGGCAGATACTGAGCAAGCCAGCGATGAGGCTCTGGCGGCCTGCCAGCAAGAGAACGAACGGCCCTGCCTCAGCTATGACCTGAACGGTCGCAAGGTGCTCACTTCAGCGCGCTGGGAACAGGCCTTGACCCCCTATCCGGCCACTCTCCCAGACGCGCCCACGCAGGTCGGTACACGGCGGGCTCAGCGTTTCCCGGACCTCCGCCTACAAACGCCTGAGGGAGTCCCTGTCCCGCTCGCCCAAGCCGGCAGCCACATTACGGTTTTGCATTTCTGGGGCTCCTGGTGCCCACCCTGCGTCAAGGAGTTGCCCAACTTGGAACTCGCCCAAAAGCAACTCGCCCAAAAGCAACTCGCCAAGGACCGTGAGATTCGGTTTGTGGTGGTCCCCCTGCGCGAATCCATGGCCACCAGTCAGGCCTGGCTAAAGTCACGCAAACTGAACCTGCAACTGACCCTGGCCGAAACTGCCTCAGCCACGGCCCTTCGTCTTCGTGATGGCAAGACCCTGCCTGATCGACAAGTCGCCCCGGTTTTCCCTACGACTTATCTCCTGGACGGTCGTGGCACGGTGCTATTTGTGCAACACGGGCCAATCCATGACTGGGCCAGCCTCCTCCCCATCCTGCGGCACGCAGCGAGATACGCTAATTAAAACACCGCGCGCCCATAGAAAACGGCAACCGAAGTTGCCGTTTTTTCTTGCTTGACCCTTTCGCTTCAAGCGAGCGAGCTTAATCGACTTAATCCACCTCTTCCCAGCCGGTGATCATGGCCTTGATGTGGGCGGTGGGGGTGTGGCCGGCCGTGGTCAGGTAAACATGTGCAATCAGGAAGATCAGCATCATGAAGGCCGCCGCCGCGTGCAGGAGGGCAACCCACTC
>SXTL01000075.1 GCA_005790965.1 Burkholderiales bacterium
AAACGGGTGCGGATCATGCGGGCGGTTATAGCGGTTAATGGAAGCAGGGAGTGGAGGCAGGGATTGGAAGCAGGGCTTGAAAGAACAGCGATGGCAAGAACGGCGCTTGAAAGTTGGATGCGTGCCAGCGATTTTACCCGACAAGGACGCGACGCTGCGTACTGAACGCCGGCAATACAAAGTAGTTTTGACGCGCAGGCGCGTTGGCGGTTAGAATTTGCGCCCTCTCCCGGGCGGTTAACTCAGCGGTAGAGTGCCACCTTCACACGGTGGAAGCCACTGGTTCGATCCCAGTACCGCCCACCAGATTCATGAAAAAACCCGCCAAGACGCGCCTGGCGGGTTTTTTTCGGTCTGTAACTCAGAATGGGCTGACTTGCACATTGACGCGCAGGCGGCTACCCGGATCGTTGGGCAGGACAGCGGTGAACTCGCGGCCTCCGTAGCGATAGGTGACGCTATAGCCCGTCAGGCGCTGGGTCCAGTGATCGGTGACGCGGCAGCGCTCCACCGTCTGGGGAGCGCCTGCGTTGTTCTGCATGCGGTCGCCGACGATGGCGCCGGTGATCGCGCCCAAAGCGGTGGCAGCATCCTTGCCCGAGCCTTTGCCGACCTGATGGCCAAGAATGCCACCTGCAAGGCCGCCGATGATGGCGCCAGCCGGGCTCCGGTCGCCCTGTACCGCGCCGCTTTGCGGGGTGGTGGTTTCCAGCCAGCAATCGCGCTTCGGTTCGTTAAAGCGCTCGTAAATCGGCACGGCGGACACGACCTGCGCGGTGTCGGAAAAATCGGCGGCGAGCGCGTTGCCGCTCATCGGGATGGCCAAAGTAAACACGGCAGCGAGGGTGGTTTTATTCATGATGATTCTCCAGAAAAAGTTTGATGAAGGTTGTTCATCAGTATAGACGGGTTAAGTGACTTAAAGACAAAAATACCTAGCGGCGCGCCGGCGCGGGGCTTCGGCCTTCAAACCCTTGGCCAAAGCCGCTGGGTCCGGCGCCTGTTGCTGGGCCAAATCCAGGCGGCGGGCCACGGCGGGGATTGACCTCTTGCCAGACGGCCTCGCGCTCTTGGGAAGGAAGACGCAGCATCCGGTCACGAATCTCGCCCCGCAATTCGCGTTCCTGCCGCAGGCGGTCGCGGATCTCCTGCTTGATCTGCTCGGCCTCTGCCGGGGTGACCTGGCTGACTGGGGCGGTGTCGGCTGCCCTGGTCGTGACCGGGGTTGCCAGACTTGCCATCAGGCAGACGGTTGAGATGAGTGAAAAAATGCCGCGTCCCATGGGGTTCCCTTCCTTGCTTTCTGACAGCCCGCCCAAGGTCGGGCGGGATTCAGTCGATATTTAACGGGTTATAAAATCAGCGGCCGCGACCACCACGGCCCGGGCCACCGCCTTGGCCTCGGCCCCCGCCTATGCCGCTCATATTACCGCTGCCGCCTTGATCTTGGCCACCGCTCGAAGCCCCTTGGCGGCGTCCTGCGCCGTAGGGGTTGCCCATAGCTTGGCCGCCGGCAAGCGGGGCATCGGGAATGCTCACGCCGCGTTCGCTGGCGCGTTGTTGCATCTGGCTATGCTGCTCGGCACGCAGGGTTGAGCGTTCTTCGGCGCTGGTTGCACTGCGCATACGGTCACGCTGCGCGCTCCGTTCGGCATCGGTCATCAGCTCTGCGCCCCGCCGCAGTTGGCTCTGGCTTTGCGTGGGCATGACGGTTTCCACTGGGGCTGCCGGGACTACGACATCCTCGGCGAAGGTATGACCCGCCAGAAGCGGCAGGCTTACGAGCATAATACGGTTCAAAGTTTTCATGATGTACTCCAGAAGGTGAGTGGACTAATTGCCACGCCTGCAGAATAGTGGGACGCTGTAACGCGGCCGTTTCCAAAGGGTTTCCATGTGTAACAAGTTATTTCCATGAACGACGAGAACGGTGTACGCGTCTTGATCGTTGACGATGATCCGGGCCTGCGCGGTCTGCTGGCCGAGTATCTAAGCGCGCAGGGCATGACGCCCTTTGCAGTGGCCGATGGGGTGGCAATGCGTGCTTGGTTGCAGGAGCAGCGCGCCGATCTGGTCATCATGGATCTCATGCTGCCGGGCGAGGATGGTCTGGCCCTGACGCGCTGGCTTAAGGCGCAGGCCGGTCTGCCGGTGATCATGTTATCGGCGCGGGGTGAGGCCTTTGATCGCATTATCGGTTTGGAGGTGGGGGCGGATGACTATTTGCCAAAACCCTTCGAGCCGCGCGAGTTACTGGCCCGGATTCGGGCGGTCTTGCGGCGCGGGAATGTGGCCACGCCCGTGACGGTGCCGAGCGTCGAAGCGGTGGGGCTGCGCTTTGGACCTTATCGCATGGAAGTTGATACCCGGCGGCTTTTCCGTAAAGAGGATCGCAGCGAGGAGGAGGTCGCGTTGTCCGCTGCCGAATTTGCCCTGCTGGAAGTTTTTGTGACCCATCCGAATCGGGTCTTGAGCCGGGACCAGATCATGGATTGGTTGAAGGGCTATGAACGGGATGCCTTCGATCGCTCGATTGATATTCGGGTGACGCGGGTGCGGCGCAAGATCGAGCCGGATCCCACTCACCCGGTCTATCTGCGCACCGTCTGGGGGCAGGGCTACCTTTTTGTGCCAACGGGGGCGGTGTGAGATCCATCGGCCTCGTCGGGCGCAGCCTGGCTTTGTTGCTGGGGGCCTTTGTGCTTATTCAGGGGCTGGCCTTGGGTTTGGCCTGGACGCAAGTAATCCGCCCGCTCAGCGAACAGGCGGCTGATGAGATGGCGGCGCGTCTGGTTTTGGCCGCGCAGACTTGGGTTGAACTGCCGCCCGAAACCCGGACCGACTTTGAAAACGAATTATTGGCCCGCCATGATCTGGTGATCGAACCCCGACTGGCAACGGGCCCAGGCGTGCCGTTTCAGGCCCATGGCGCGAATACTTTGTTGGATACAGCCCTGGAGCGGGCCTTGTCCACGCGCGTCGGCCAGTCGGTTCAACTGCGCCTGGGCCCCGACCCCGACTGGCTGTGGGCCGATATCGATATGGGGCCACATGCCCTGCGGGTGGGTTTTCTGCATGCGCGCCTGGGCTTTAATGCCCTCTGGACTGGCGTGGGCTTCTTTGTAAGCAGTGCGCTGTTGCTGATGGGCTTGGCCACGCTGCTGGTGGGCCGCCTAGCCGTTCGGCTGCGCGCCTTGTCGGTCTCGGCGCAGGTTGTGGGGCAGGGTGGAAACCCGCTCCATCTACCCGAGACCGGGCCGCGCGAGTTGGTTGATCTGACCCGTACCTTCAACCGAATGGCGGGTGAGGTGGCGGCCTTGCTTGAAAACCGCACCGTTCTCCTGGCCGGCATATCCCACGACCTGCGCACCCCGCTGACTCGCTTACGCTTGGCCTTGTCCCTGTTGCCGCCCGGCCATAGCGAACGGGTGCAGCAAATGGAGGCGGATGTGACGCAGATGAACCGGCTGATCGGCGACATGCTGGTGCTGGCGCGCGACCTGCAACCGGAATCGGCTTCGGCCTGTGACTTGGCCATCTTGTTGCCGCAGACCGTGGCCGCCTGCGCCGAACCGGAGCGGGTTCAGGTGAGCGGTCCGGAGCCGTGCGTTCGGGTGGTTGCGGCCTCGCCATTGCGCCGTATCGTAGCCAATCTGCTCGATAACGCCTTGCGCCATGGCGGCGGGGCGGCCGTCACCCTCCACTGGGTGAGCCCGGAGGAGGGCGTGCGCATACAGATCTGCGATCAGGGTGCCGGCATTCCGCCCGCGGAGCGCGAGGCCGTGTTTCGACCGTTTTATCGGCGCGATGCTGCGCGCACGGACGGCGGTTCGGGTCTGGGTTTGGCGATTGTGCGTCAACTGGCCAATGCCTATGGCTGGCGAGTGAGCCTGGCTGAACGGGCTGGCGGTGGGCTGTGCGCAGAGATTGAAATTCCGCCGTCGCAAATCCCTCAAGGCCAGACGGGTGGGCCGGGGTAAAATCGCCCCGCCCCCCTTTTTGTTAATCGCCATAAACGCCCCATGACTGCCCCCCAATTTGTCCATCTGCGCCTGCACAGTGAGTTTTCGGTGCAGGACGGGGTGCTGCGGATTGACGAGATCCTCGCCCTGGCGCAGGCGGACGCGATGCCGGCTGTGGCCCTGACGGACTTGTCCAACCTGTTCGGCCTGATCAAGTTTTATACGGCGGCGCGTAAGGCGGGGGTCAAGCCCGTGGTCGGCTGTGAGGTCTGGATCGACACTGGCCACGCTGACCGTGCTGCGCGTTTATTGGTGCTGGTGCAGGACCGTGCCGGTTACCGCTTGCTGTCTGAACTTCTGACTCGGGCCTATCGCGACAACCAGCAACGGGGGCGGCCGCTGTTGCGCCCTGAGTGGTTTGACGCCGGGAGCGAGGGCCTGATTGCCTTGTCAGGCGCGCAGTGGGGCGATGTTGGGCAGGCGATCCTGAATGGCAATGCCGATCAGGCGCAAGCCTTGGCGGCGGGCTGGGCGCGGCGTTTCCCCGGCCGTTTTTATCTGGAGATTCAGCGGAATAGTCGTCCGGAGTCTGAGCCCGCCTTGCAAGGTGCGCTGGCCCTGGCCTCCCGGCTGGACCTGCCGGTGGTGGCGACGCACCCGGTGCAGTTTAAGGGGCAGGACGATTACAAGGCGCACGAGGCCCGGGTGTGTATTGCACGCGGGGAGATTCTGGCCGATCGGCGGCGGCCAAAGTTGTTTGTCGAAGACGACGCTTTTCTATCGCAGGCCGAGATGGCCCAGCGTTTTTCCGATCTGCCCGAGGCGCTGGCCAATAGCGTGGCGATTGCGCGGCGCTGCAACCTGACGCTGGAGTTGGGCAAGAGTCGCCTGCCGGACTTTCCGACCCCGCCCGGCGTGGGCTTTGAAGATTACCTGCGTGAGCAGGCCCGGTCTGGCTTGGCCGCCCGGATGCTGCGCCTGTACCCGGATCCTGCCGCGCGTGAGCAGCACCAGACGGTGTATGGCGAGCGGCTCGAACTGGAGATCGCGACCATCATCCAGATGGGTTTCCCGGGTTACTTTTTGATTGTGGCCGACTTTATCAACTGGGCAAAACAGAATGGGGTTCCGGTGGGGCCGGGGCGTGGCTCCGGTGCAGGTTCGCTGGTGGCCTACAGTTTGGGCATCACCGATCTTGATCCGCTGCGCTATGCCTTGCTGTTCGAGCGCTTTTTGAACCCTGAGCGGGTGTCGATGCCTGACTTTGATATCGACTTTTGTCAGGATCAGCGGTATCGCGTAATCGACTATGTGCGTGACAAATACGGTGCCGATGCGGTGTCGCAGATCGTCACTTTTGGCACCCTGGCGGCGCGTGCAGTGGTGCGCGATGTGGGGCGTGTGCTGGAACTGCCGTACAACTTCTGCGATCAGTTGTCGAAGATGATCCCTTCAGCGCCGGGCAAGAATGTCAGCCTCGACGAGGCGCTGGAACAAGTGCCCGAGCTCAAGGAGCGTTACGACAAGGAAGAGGAGGTGAAGGAACTCTTCGACCTGGCACGGCGGTTGGAGGGGCTCACCCGGAATGTCGGGATGCATGCCGGCGGGGTGTTGATTGCACCAGGCAAATTGACCGATTTTTGCCCGCTGTATGTGGCCGATTCCAGTGAGGCGGTGGCGGTCTCACAGTTTGACAAGGACGATGTGGAAAAGGCTGGCCTGGTGAAGTTTGACTTCCTGGGTCTGCGCAACCTCACCATTATCGATCTGGCCGTCAAATATTGCCGTCAGATGGATCCGGCCTTCGCCACTGACCTCAACGCCCTGAGCTTTGATGATCCAGCGGCCTACGCAATCCTGAAAAAGGCCAATACCACGGCCATCTTCCAGCTTGAATCGGAGGGCATGAAGAAGCTCTTGGCCAAGCTGGAGCCAGATTGTTTCGAAGACATTATCGCGGTGCTCGCGCTGTACCGGCCAGGTCCGCTGGGCTCGGGTATGGTGGATGATTTTATCCTGCGCAAAAAGGGCAAGCAGCAGATCAATTATTTTCACCCCGACCTGAAAGACTGCCTGGCGCCGACCTATGGCGTGATCGTCTATCAGGAACAGGTCATGCAAATCTCGCAGATTATTGGCGGCTATACGCTTGGCGGCGCCGACTTGCTGCGCCGGGCGCTGGGCAAGAAAAAGGCCGAGGAGATGGCCGAGCACCGTGAGATCTTTCGTGCCGGCGCGTTGCAAAAGGGCTATGACGAAAAGCTCGCCATGCAGCTTTTCGATCTCATGGAAAAGTTCGCTGAATACGGCTTCAACAAGTCGCACACAG
>SXTL01000007.1 GCA_005790965.1 Burkholderiales bacterium
GCAACCATTGAAAATGGGCTAGCGGCGAGGGGCCGCAGACGCTCGACCAAGGCGTGCACCTCAGCGTTAGACGCGGCACGGCGGCTGCCGTGGGCAATGATGATAAGTGCTTGCATACAGATCTTCCGGGTTCTCGTAATCTCAGTGATGGGCCGCCAGAGCCTGATAGCGCGCCAAGGCCGCCAATCGACTTTGTTTCAAATCAAGCATCGCCGGTGGGCGTGGGCGGTTGCCCAGCCAGCGACGGATGTAAGCGCCCTGCGGATCGAAACGCTCGGCCTGAACATCCGGATTAAAGACCCGGAAATACGGCGCCGCATCGACACCGCAACCGGCCACCCATTGCCAGCCCATCGTGTTACTGGCCAGATCGGCGTCGACCAAGGTATCCCAAAACCAGGCCGCGCCCTCGCGCCAATGCACGCCAATGTTTTTGGTCAGGAAGGAAGCCACTACCATCCGCACCCGGTTGTGCATCCAGCCGGTTTCCCACAATTCGCGCATCCCGGCATCAACCAAGGCCAGGCCGGTTTCGCCCCGTTGCCAGCGATCAAGGGCCTCGGGATTACTCTGCCAAAGCGCTTCGTAGCCGCCATGCAAAGAACGCGACACACTATCTGGCGCCGCCGTGAGGAGATGATGCGCAAACTCGCGCCACAGGAGTTCGGTCAAAAAACGCTCGGCACCCAGCGTCGCTTCCGCGCCGTGCAAGGCCGGCTGGAGCGTGTGGACGATACGCCAAGGGTTGATCTCACCCCAATGCAAGGCCGCCGAAAGTCGACTACTCCCGTCCAAGGCAGGGAATTCACGGCCTTCGGCATAAGCCGCCAGGCCCGTCGCTACAAAATGGCTTAGCCGAGCCTGTGCGGCGCTCTCGCCGGGATTCCAATAACGCATCAGTTTGTGCGGCCATGCACGACCATCCAGTAAGCCTAGGGCATCGATAGCTGTGTCTGGCGCAGAAAAACCGGTTCCCATCGGGGGTGGCACAGGACACAGCTCGGCTTGCGTATCGAGAAGCATCAGTTGCGCACGCGCCTGCCGTGCGAAAGGCGTAAAGACCCGATAGCGACCACCATCGGGTTTGCGTACGCTGTCAGGAACCCACAAGGTTCCTTGCTCATGGGGGTGCACCCGGATATCGAGGGCGGTCAAGCGCTTTATTAAGGCGACATCACCCGCCAGCCCATGCGGTTCGGGAAGGCGATTCCAGTAAACCGCTGCCACGCCGCGGGCGTTACATAGACTCTCGATTTCGCCCAGATTGTCGCCAACCCGCAGATGAAGGGGAATGCCCAGCGCCGCAAGGCGAGCTTGCAGATCAATCAGGCTGAAATGCAGATAACAGCGCGCCGCCGCGCCAGGTGCTGCCGGGCCAGCACCTACAACATCATGCACATACACCGCCTCAACGGTCTGGCCTTGCGCTTTGGCCTGTTTCAGGCAAGCGGAAAAGGCACGGTTGTCAGCCAAACGAAGATCACGGCGGAACCAGAACAGGCGCACCCCATTCTGGGCTTTTGCGCCACCCGCTGGCAGCTCAGCCTGTCGGAGTGAGGACATCGGCTTTCGCACCCGTCTGTGGCGTCAATTGTCGACCGAGGACATGCAGGGCGATATCCATCTTTTCACCCAAGGGAATGATATCCATGGCCTGAAGGGCCTCCGGATGACGGCGGGAAAGCGGCCCGCCCATAAACACTGGCACCGCCAGTAGCTTAGCGAATCCATTTAAACGGGACAGACTTTGAGTATCGTACACATCAAGGCCCGACGAGAGCACCAAAGCGCGTGCCGCTGAGCGCTCTATCACAACGGGGAGCGGGTGAAGAGGCATGTCATTACCCAGATAAAGCACCTGGTAGCCTTGGTTCATCAGCAGCAACGAAAAGATCATGAGTCCGATTTCATGATAGTTCCCGGGCATACAGGCACAGACTAAGCGGGGTCCACGGTTCTCGCTCGCGCCCGCCTCCATGAGGGCCGCCAAGTGGTTACGCAGCCAAGCACTGAAAAAGTGTTCTTCAGCGATGCCGTGATCATCGATCAACCAGCGCCGCCCCAGTTCGTCCAGCAAGGGTTCGATGATTTCAGAAAACACCGTTTCCAGAGCATGGCCTGACAGCGCCCGAGCGTAAACGGTCTCTAACCCAACACGAGAGAAATCCTCAACGGCACCGAGCATCTCGCGGCGACATTGCGCTAGGGTGTCATCTGGCCGCTCGGGAGCCGACGGCACGCCGACCATGCGACGAGCGATATCACCAATACTGTGTCCCTCGCGCGTCAACTTAGTGACCCGCTTCACCAAGGCAATGTCATGATCACTATAAAGACGGTGCCCGGCCGGTGTGCGCTTTGGAATGAGCAGACCATAGCGACGCTCCCACGCCCGCAAAGTCACTGTAGGAATCCCCGTGGCCTCTGACAACACACGGATAGGGTAGAGAGCATCGGCTGAAATCATGGCCCTATTGTACAAAAATTGTCTTCTTGTACAAATACTATCGACCGACTATATTTCTGCGTATCCGCCTCCCTGCAAAAGCAAGACGCGCCCTCTTCCCATCAGGAGCAACCCATGCCACCCGCCACCTTGACGACCCCCGCGGCAACGGTCGAACCCTCTGGCCACCTCGACCCCAAAAGCCTTGCTGCCCTAAGCTTTGATGTTGGCTGGCAAGACGGCGATGTGACTCACGAAGATCACCTGTTTTTCAATAAATTCAGCGTCTGGCGCGACAGCGAACATTTACCGCCCGAATTGGCGCAAGCGATCCCGACACTTACGGTCGGAGCACGCGTTACCGCTGCCTATACCGCCGGCGCGTTATTGCCGCCGTGGACAGACAGCGATGTCTTGGCTCTGCCGCGCGCGGCCTTTGATGGTGACTACCTGCGTGGCCGCAGACTGACACCCGTCGTGGGTCGATTCTACCCGCGCGGAATCTTTCACGGTCACGGGGGGCTCGTGCGCGAGGAATGGAAACCAGCCCGGGTTACCGGACTGTCTGAAAAGTCCATTTCTGTTGACCTCAACGCGCCGTTATCGCGCTTCCCATTAAGCGTAGGCATGTCCCTGGAGGCCATCCTAGATGGCACCGATATGCGCGGTGGGCGTTGCAACAACTGCATCGATGATTTATTGCGGGGGCCCGGTTTTATGGTCCAGATGACAGGGGAAAACACACCCGACTTCGGGCTGAACCAGAGACCTCTGACGCGACCCGACCGTACACCCGACACGGGCTTTTATAGCCTGCCGCGTCTAGTGCAACACCTCGATACCTGGTGTCTGCAGGAAGTAGCAAGCCTGTATGCACGCCTGCTGCCGGCCAGCGCGTCGGTTCTCGACCTGATGGGCAGCTTTGATTCGCATCTGGAGCAGGCCGCACCGGCTGAACTCGCGGTACTCGGCATGAACACAAGCGAACTGGATGCTAACCCAATGGCCGTCTCACGCACGGTACAGGATCTCAATTCCAACCCCCGACTCCCCTACACCGAGGCCTGCTTTGATGCCGTGGTCTGTACCGCCTCCGTAGAATATTTGACCGATCCGCTAGCCGTGTTTGCCGAGATTCGGCGCATCCTGAAACCGGGCGGCGTATTCGTAAATACTTTTAGCAATCGCTGGTTTCCGACCAAGGCCATTGATCTCTGGCCAGACCTGCACGAGTTTGAGCGTGTTGCTTGGCTGACAGAAGTGTACAAACGCAGCGGTTTCAATGAGTTGCATACCTTATCCAAACGTAACTGGCCTCGCCCGATGGAGGATGCCTATAGCGCGGCTCAGCCATTTGCGGATCCCTTCTTCGCGGTGTGGGGTCGCCGGCCTTAATACACCTAGGGCAAGCGGTCTGCCATACGGGATAATGCCTGGCATGCCCCACCTCACCCTTCCCGTTACCGCCTTCCAGCAAAATTGCTCCCTCATCTGGTGCGCCGCCACAAAGCGCGGCGCGCTGATTGATCCCGGCGGGGAAGCCGACCGCTTGCTGGCTTGGGTTCGCGAACACGGTGTAAAACTGGACCTACTGCTGCTCACCCATGGCCATCTTGATCATGTCGGCGCGGCCCTGGAGATTGCCGAGCAACAATCGATCCCCATCATCGGCCCGCAGCGGGACGATTCCTTCTGGCTCGATAGGCTTCCCGAACAAGCCTCGCAATTTGGTTTTCCGCCGGCTCGGGCCTTCACTCCCGACCGCTGGCTGGAGGATGGCGAAAGCGTGGCGATCGGCGAGCAGCGCTTAGAGGTCATCCACTGTCCTGGCCACACGCCCGGCCATGTGGTGTTTTTTAACCGCGCCGAGCAGATTGCCTTTGTCGGTGATGTACTGTTTGCCGGCGCCATCGGACGCACCGACTTCCCGCGGGGCAACCATGCCCAGTTAATCGATGCCATCCAGCACAAGTTGTTCCCGCTCGGCGACGCTATTGGCTTTGTACCCGGCCACGGGCCAGATTCCACCTTCGGTCGGGAGCGGCTGACCAACCCCTATCTCTGACGCCGGGCCGTCCCCAATCCGGTCTGAGCCCTTCCGATCCCACGCGCAACACGCACCAAGGCGCGGGTTATGTGGGTGAGCGTTGGTAAGTAACAAAGGCGTAGCGCAGGCCATCTGCACTGACCTGCACCTCGCGTGCGGTTTCTTGCCACGCGCTGCGCGCAAACTCCGGAAACCAGGCATCGCCCTCAAAATCGGCGTCAATCTCGGTGAGATACAAGCGATCGGCCTGCGCCATAGCCTGGCCATAAAGCTGCGCGCCCCCAATGCAAAAAACCTCGGCATCATCACCGCACAAGGCCAGGGCCTCGGCGATGGAACCCGCCAGCAGACACCCTGCAGGCAGGGCATAAGTCGCATCGCGGGAGATCACCACCGAGGTGCGCCCCGGCAAAGGCCGCCCCAGCGATTCAAAGGTCTTGCGCCCCATGACAATGTGATGCCCCAAGGTCAGGCGTTTGAAATGCTGCAGATCCTCGGGCAAGCGCCAGGGTAGGGTATTGTGGACGCCGATGACGCGATTGCGGGCGACAGCAGAGATCAGGCTAAAAAGGGGCATGGATAGATTCTAAAACAACAACCCAAAAAACACCGGCATAAAAAAACGCCCCATCAGCGGGGCGTTTTTTCCGGACCACGAGAACTACTTGGCCGGTGCTGCCGGTGCTGCCGGTGCTGCGGCGGGAATCATCGCATTCATCGGCGCCATCATGGGAGCCATCGGGGCCGCCATGGAACCCATCATCGGTGTCATCGGCTGCACCATAGAATTCATCGGTGCGGCCATCGGCTGCACCATAGAACCCATCGGGGCCATCATCGGGGCCATCGGCTGCATCATGGAACCCATGGGCTGGGTCATCGGGGCCATCATCGGGGTCATGGCGTTCATGGCCGGCATCATCGGCTGCATCATGGGCATCATGGGAGAGATCATCGGAGCCATCGGTGCCATCATGGGCATCATCGGCGCAATCATCGGCATCATCGGTCCCATCATCGGCATCATCGGTCCCATCATGGAACCCATCATGCCCATCATGTCCGAATTTGCGTCAGCCTGAGCACCGCTACTACACACCAGGGCGGCAGCCAATACGAGTTTCTTCATCATCGTGCATCTCCTTCATTTTCAATAATGGCGTCAAATGATCAAGGCCCGGGGCCGAGGTACATTCAACAATTACCTGCCACGGTTGTGGCAGGGATCGGATCACCTAGTGACAGGTTTTCGTATTCAAGCAGTCATCTTGCAGGGGCAATGTGACACAGTTACCCGACAGCGTAAAGCCTTTGTTTAAAGGCCGGTACAGGGCCTCACACCGCCACCGGCGCCTTGATACCCGGATGCGGGTCATAACCGGACAGCGTGAAATCCTCAAATTTGAACGCGAACAGGTCGGTCACCTCCGGGTTGAGATGCATCGTCGGTAAGGCCTTGCAATCGCGCGACAGTTGCAGGTTGACCTGCTCCAGATGGTTCAGATAGATGTGTGCATCGCCCAGTGTGTGCACAAACTCGCCCGGTTTCAGGCCCGTCACCTGCGCCATCATCAGGGTCAGTAGCGCATAGCTGGCAATATTGAACGGTACGCCCAGGAAAATGTCGGCACTGCGCTGATAGAGTTGACAAGACAATTTGCCTTCTGCCACATAAAACTGAAAAAAGGCGTGGCAGGGTGGTAACTTCATCTGGCTGATCTGGCCTACATTCCAGGCCGAAACGATGATGCGGCGCGAGTCCGGATTGATTTTTAGGGTGTGTAACACCTCGGCGATCTGGTCAATATGACGGCCATCCGGGGCCGGCCAGTTGCGCCACTGATAACCGTAGATCGGCCCCAGGTTACCCTCGGCATCGGCCCACTCGTCCCAGATCGAGACGCCATTTTCCTTCAGATAGGCGATGTTGGTGCTGCCCTGCAAAAACCATAACAGCTCGTGGGTAATCGACTTCAGATGGACCTTCTTGGTGGTCAGCAACGGAAAGCTGTCGGCTAGAGCAAAACGCATCTGGTAACCAAAAACCGACAAGGTACCGGTGCCGGTACGGTCTTCCTTCTTCACCCCGTGGGCAAGGACATGTTTGAGTAGGTCGTGGTATTGGCGCATGAGCAATCTCCTCTAATCAGCGCGATTCTATAGCCTGATCCAGCCCCCGTCACGGTAGGCCTCCAGCGGGCGAAAACGCGCCTTGTAGGCCATCTTGGGACTCGCGCCAATCCAGAAACCCAGGTAAAGCCAGCGCAAACCCTGTTCTCGCGCCCAGGCAATCTGCTCGAGCACGGCCAAGGTGCCCAGGCCACGCTGCAGGTGATCGGGACTATAAAAGGTGTACACCGCCGAAAGCCCATCCGCAACAATATCAATCAACGCGACGGCGATCACCGCCCCTGCCAGCCGCCATTCCATCAATCTGGAACACCCCGGCGCAGCCACGATGAAGGCTCGGTAAGCCTCACTGTCATCCAGATCCATCGCAGAGCCACCGTGGCGCACGGCTTGGTAACGGCGATAAAGGGCGTAGTGCTCAGCGCCAAAATGGGGCTCGAGCACCCGGACCTCCAAATCGCCATTGCGCTGTCGGCAGCGGCGCTGGCTACGATCAGGTTGGAACTCGGCGATCGGCAAACGCACTGGAACGCAGGCCTGACACGCATCGCAACGCGGACGATAGATATGATCGCCGCTCCGCCGAAAGCCGTGGCGAATGAGCACATCGTAAGCCGGTCCGAGTGGAACCACCCCCGGCAGCAGAACTTGCGAGCGTGCCTGCTGTTCCGGCAGATAACTGCAGGGGTAGGGCGAAGTAAGATAAAAGGCCCCCGGCTGCGGTTCAACGCAGGACATCACGAATCGCCTCGGCTTCCCAATGCCAATCCATGGCCGGTTGCATTACGCCCCATTCCACCTCACGCAAAAACGCATGGCGGCCGATGGGGTGCGCCCCGAGCGAGGTCAGATGCGGGGTCTGCATCTGACAATCAATCACCCTGCAGCCCTGCTGCGCAAGCCCATTGCATAACAAGGCCAGGGCTATTTTCGAGGCATCGGTGCGGCGACTGAACATAGATTCACCATAGAACATGCAACCGATAGCGACCCCGTACAAGCCACCGGCCAGTTGCCCATCGATCCAAACCTCGGCCGAATGGGCATAGCCTGCCGCATGCAAACGCTGATAGGCGGCCTGCATCTCGGGCACGATCCAGGTCCCCAGCTGCCGCGCACGCGGTGCGGCGCAGGCACGCACCACCTCGGCAAAAGCCGTATCAAGGCGAAAATCAAATCCACCCCGCGCCAGCCGCTGCCGCAATGAACGGTGCCGCCGGAAGGCGACCGTTGGCAAGACCATACGCGGATCCGGCGACCACCACAAAATGGCTTGCCCCGGCGAAAACCACGGGAATATCCCTTGCCGGTAGGCCATTAGTAGGCGTTCGACCGACAAGTCTGCGCCGGCCGCCAGCAGACCGTCCGGATCTTTGAGAGCCTGTTCGACGGGAGGAAACGGAGTGTCAAGGTCAAGCCATGGAAGCATGGACCGAATTTTATATCGGCCCGCAGCAGATATTGGCCCGATAAAGAGAGGGCGATTATTCGCGCTTCGAATTTAAACTTGCGCTCCCTGTTAGAATCGCACCGTTTACAAGGAGACGCATGCCCGCAACCGCAGTCGGCCAGCCCTGTTACCACTGCGGGGAGGCTGTCCCCCAAGGGTCCGATTACCCCATCCGCAGCGGAGAGGTGACTCGGTCCGCATGCTGTCGCGGCTGTCAGGCCGTCGCCCAGACCATCATCGACTCGGGCAACGCCGACTATTACCGTCTGCGCACCGATCTACCCAAGACGCCGGAAGCGGCTCTGGACGAGCTCAAGGCCCTTGCTCTTTACGACCTGCCCGAGGTGCAGGAGGGTTTCGTCAAGAATGAGGGCACCCTCAGGGATGCCAGTCTGATCCTCGAGGGCATCGTCTGTGCGGCCTGCGTCTGGCTCAACGAGCGCCACCTGCGCCAGCTGCCCGGCGTCATCGCAGCGGATATCAATTTCTCCACCCACCGAGCCCGGGTACGCTGGGACGACCGCCGCATCAAACTCTCGCAGATCCTCGAAGCGATCCGCGACATCGGCTATCACGCCTATCCATTCGATACAGGTCGCCAGGAAGAACTGTTCCGCAAGGAGCGCAATGCCGCCATCCGCCGCCTAGCCATCGCCGGACTCGGGATGATGCAGGTGATGATGTACGCCCTACCCACCTATATCGCCGGCGACGACGGCAGCATGCCGCGCGACATCGAGGCCCTGATGCGCTTTGCCAGCCTGCTGCTGACTCTGCCCGTGGTGTTCTATTCAGCCTGGCCGTTCTTCCAGGGGGCCTGGCGTGATCTCCGCCTTCACCGCGCCGGCATGGATGTGCCGGTTGCGCTAGGCATTGGAGCGGCCTTTGCGGCGAGTGTTTATGGCAGTTTCACCGGTTCCCAAGATGTCTATTACGACTCGGTGGTGATGTTTGTGTTCTTCCTTCTCACGGGCCGCTTTCTGGAGATGAACGCGCGCAAACGCTCGGCCGAAGCTGCCGAAACCCTGGTCAAATTAATCCCGGCGGCCGCTGTGCGTCTGCCCGATTACCCGACCGCCCGCACCGAGGAGGCCATCGGCGCGGTCCGCCTGGCGCCTGGCGATTTCGTCTTGGTCGCGACTGGCGCAGCCTTTCCCTCCGACGCGCGCGTGGTCGAAGGTCATTCCAGTGTCGACGAATCGCTGTTGACCGGCGAATCCAGACCCATCCCCAAACACCCCGGCAGCGAGATCATCGGCGGCAGCCACAATCTCGGCAGCCCTCTGATCTGCCGCGTCGAACGCACCGGCCAGGACACCGTGGTGTCGAGCATCGTCCGTCTCCTCGACCGCGCCCTGGCCGAAAAACCACACCTGGCGCAGGCCGCCGACCGCATCGCCAGCTCCTTCGTGCTCGCCCTCCTCGTCGTTGCCGCCGGCATCGCCACTTATTGGGCCATGGTTGATCCGGCGCGCGCCTTCTGGATCACCGTCTCGGTTCTGGTCGTCTCTTGCCCTTGCGCACTCGGTCTAGCCACCCCGGTCAGTCTCACGGCCGCACTTGGCCGGTTAACCCGCATCGGCCTGTTATCAACACGCGGCCATGCCCTTGAGGTCCTGGCTCAGGCCAGCGATTTTGTCTTCGACAAAACTGGCACCCTCACCGATGGCCTGTTCCGCCTGCGCGAGGTCCGCATCCTGCGCGGTGACAGGGACAACGCCCTTCAACTCGCCGCCGCCCTTGAACAGGGAGCTACGCATCCAATTGCCGCTGCCCTGCGCGAGGCGGCCTTGGATGGCGGGTCCGATGCGGCCGGCGCATTACCCCATGTGCAGCACCTGACCTATCACCCTGGTCTCGGGGTCGAGGGCGAGATTAATGGGCAGCGCTATCGCCTCGGTGCGCCTGAATTTGCTGCGCCCGGAGAGGACTTTAGCCTGCCTGCGGGGCTGACCCTCATCGCCCTCGCCGATGCTCAGGGCGTACTCGCCTGGTTTGGCCTCGGCGATGGCTTGCGTCCACAATGCGCCGAACTGGTCGCGCAACTCAAGGAACTCGGCGTTCGGCTGCACCTGTACTCCGGCGACCGGCCCGAGAATGTGGCCGCCTTAGGGCGTCAACTCGGCATCGCCGATGCGCGCGGCGGCATGCACCCGCAGGATAAGCTCGAGGCTGTGCGTAGCCTGCAAGCCACGGGTGCGGTTGTCGCCATGACCGGCGATGGGGTCAACGATGCGCCGGTATTAGCACAGGCACAGGTCTCGATTGCCGTCGATCAGGGTGCCGAGGCCGCCCAGGCCGCCGCCGACATGATCCTGTTGTCCTCCGAACTGGTGCGACTCGCCGATGGCGTGCGCATTGCCCGCAAAACTCAGCGCGTCATTCGCCAAAACCTGGCCTGGTCTGTACTCTATAACGCCCTTGCCATCCCGGCGGCAGGCATGGGGCTGGTCACTCCTTGGATGGCCGGAATTGGGATGTCGGCCTCCTCCCTGCTGGTGGTGCTCAACGCCTTGCGTCTGGCAAATCACCCCACTAAAGCGCACCCTACTGAGGCCCCGCCACAAACCAGCCCCAAAATTTCATGACAATTATCAATTTGACGGTAAAATGAGGACATGAACATCCTTTATCTTCTGATCCCAATCAGTCTTGCCATTGTCGCGATCATCGCAGCGATATTTCTGTGGGCCGTCAGGACAGGACAGTTTGAGGATATGGAAGGCCCAGCACACCGGATCTTGATGGATGATGATGACCCGCCCAAATCATGAACGCAAAATCGAGAAACTGAAGATTGTTTCCGAGGTGGACTGTAATGCCGTCGCCTGCCGCAATTGTGGCATCTGTCGCTTGGGCACCCCATTGGACTCAACCGAGGCTGATCCTCGCCTCCTTGAGCGCATTGCCAAGAACCGTCGTCAGGTCAAACGCGGGGACTTACTGTACCGCATCGGCGAACCCCTGAAGGCCATCTATGCGATTCGCTATGGCTCTATCAAAACCTACCTCTCAACGGTCGATGGCCGGAGCCAGATTACCGGCTTTCATATCGCCGGGGATCCTCTGGGTCTAGCCGACCTCCACGATGGGCTCTGCAGTACCGAGGCACGGGCCCTGGAAAACACCAGTCTGTGCGAGATTCCTATTGAGCACCTGCAGTTGCTCACCGAGGAGCTTCCCGCGCTGCGCGTGCAGTTAACCCAGCTTCTAAGCCAGGAAGTGCAGCGACTCCAAGGCCTTAGCCTGCTTCTAGGCAAAAAAACAGCCGAGGAACGACTGGCCACTTTCCTGATTACCCTTTCCCGACGCTTTGCCCGACGCGGCTACTCCAGCCGGGAATTTAATCTCAGCATGTCACGCAACGACATCGGCACCTATCTTGGCATTGTCGAAGAGACCGTGTGCCGAACGCTGGCTCGTTTTCAGGACGAAGGTCTGATCGACAACCAGCGTCGACTTATCTGCGTCCTTGATGCCGATCGGCTCGCCCGCCTCGCTCAAATCTGACATCTTGGGCGATATCAAAGCGCCCTAAAACAGGACACGCAGATATTAAATGAACAGATCCTGATCTGGATCAGGGTTTTTGTGCGTCAAAATTGACTAAAATGGCCGCGCGTCAAAATGTCGCACAAAGTCTTTGGTGTTTGTGTGCTTACATGGGATATTCACGATGTGTCCGCACTCGCGGCATCTTTCGAGAATAAGTAGTTTTATTGACTTTATAAAGGAGTACGCGATGGAAGCGACCACCTATAACTATAAGGTCGTCCGACAGTTCACCGTCATGACGGTCGTTTGGGGCATCGTAGGCATGCTCGTAGGCGTCCTGATTGCAGCACAACTGATCTGGCCGACATTTACCGAAGCCCTCGGGCCTTTGGCACCCTATCTTTCTTATGGGCGTCTGCGTCCGTTGCACACCAATGCGGTGATCTTTGCTTTCGGTGGTTGCGGTCTCTTCGCGGCTTCTCTTTATGTGGTTCAGCGAACTTGTCAAACGCGTTTGCTGTCTGATGGCTTAGCTGCCTTTGTGTTCTGGGGCTGGCAACTGGTCATCCTTCTGGCCGCCATTTCGCTGCCGCTGGGTCTGACCTCCGGCAAGGAATATGCCGAACTGGAATGGCCGATTGACCTGCTGATCACCGTGGTCTGGGTCGCCTATGCCGTGCTCTATCTCGGCACCATCATGATCCGCAAGACCCAGCATATTTATGTGGCCAACTGGTTCTTTGGCGCTTACATCATCACCATCGCCCTGCTCCATCTGGTCAACTCGGCCGAACTGCCGTGGGCCCTGGGCGGCGATACCACCCTGATGGGCATGTTCAAATCCTACTCCGCCTACGCCCCGACCCGCTAGCGCACAGCCCCTCGGCCTGGCGTGCGCTGTTCGCCGGGATCGGGTGGCTTGCGCTCGCTATCCTGGTGGGCACAGCCATCGGCGTCACGTTGGAGTTGACCGGCGGCACCGCTGGTTGGGCTGCGGTGGGCCGATTCCGCCGCTGGTTGCTCATGTGCTGC